>JAITEE010000089.1 GCA_031282205.1 Candidatus Methanovirga aequatorialis
ACGTTCTTTTATTTAAATTTAAGAACAAATATTGATTTTATTTCAATTTTCACGATTAAATACTGTGTACTTTTAGACTCCAATATATATGAATCATGCTACAGCATGAAATAAGCATGAAAAATGCTCGAAAATTCACTAAATTTCTAACACCCTATTTTTAATAAATTCTGTGATTTGTTTCTGATTTTTAAGATTCTCAGGTAATTTTTCCCCTGTTTTGTCACCATATATCTCATCATCTCCTTTATCCATATTAAAAAGTTTTTCCAAAGCTTTTTCAGGGAGATAATCCTCATTAACAACAATATGTCGATTTAAACAAGTATTAGCCTTATATTTAGAATCATCAATAGCAATACGCCCTAAGTTCAATAAACTTTCAGTTTTAGCCATTTTAATAATCATGTTAAAACTATATTTAATTAAGTCCCCATATAAATTTTTAAAGCGACTTATAGTCGAATGATCAGGAGTTTGGTTACCAGACAGATAGAAATAATTAACATTACGATGAATAATTCTTGTTAACTTCCTTGATTGAAAAATATCGTCAATAGCACCAGTTAAAATAATAGTTAGAAGCATTTCCAACGAATAAGTCATCTGATCAGCTTACTACCATGTTTTCGATTATGATTCCTCAAAGCTTTACGAAATTTTGGATCTTTTTTCAAACCTTCCACAACATTTTCAGCTATAAAGCAATTATTTTCATGGTTTGCATAGTCTGATAGCCTTTTTGGGAATAAATACTCTTGAGTTTTATTATATTCTCTAATTGTCATAAATAAACACCATGAAAATTTTATTTATCTATATTAATAGTTTGTAACAGATTATATATAAATAATAACGATTTTTCAGAGCGATAATAAAAAATTTTGTGCAACAGCTACATAGATAGTAAAAGAAATAAAAAAAAGTAAGTTAAAAAGAATAAGCAAAAAAAATAGTATATTTTTTGGAGGCCCTGATAAGATAAATAACTCTGACTATAATCCGTTACATTACATATGAAGAGAAAATTATGAATTTAAGACAAGAGAACAAAGGACTTAGCAGAAAGACCATATTCTTACTCCAAAAAAAAGACAAATGTCTTACAGCTCCACTCAAATTTTACATAAAACTCATCATAAACTTTTGTAGAGAACATCATTCACTAAAAATAGAGAAATCCAAAAAAATAAAAGAAAAAAGCGTGGAAAAAATATGAAAAAAGAACATCTACGCTATCTATTGGAGTAAAAAATCATGTATGGGATTTAAAAGAGCTTTTAACATTTCCTATATCACAAAAACATCAATAGATAAAGGGTCATCATCGAAAATAATGTAAAATATTAATAAGTATATTAATAAATTGTAGAACAATTAACATTAATAATAAATCTCTATTATTTTTTAACCCATCTAATATTTTATCAAACATAAATTTCACTTCCTAAATTTATATTATTTAATATTAATATATGTAACTTATAGTAACATAAATGTTGTGATTATACTTTTTAGATATTTTATAAATAAAGCTATCCATCATGGAGTATATATTAAAAAAACATATAAATACTCTCCTAAGTTAAAGCCAATTGAACAGGTATGGAGAACAATACGTGTATTGTTGATTAATTGACATGCCCCATCTTTTTTGGACAGTCAAGATATGTTGGATAATAGTTTGGAATAATATAAACTTCAGTTTTTTTTAACAAATCTATAAAGATGGTTCAATGATATAATTAACATTAAACTCCTCTAAAATATAATTTATGGATTTCTGAATGTATAGTCACGTGTATTATTCCTAATATAATCCATGACTTGTTCTTGTTGTTCATCAGTTAAAAAATTTGGTCTTCCATTCACCGTTCTATTTTCAATCTTAAACATATTTAAAAGTTCATATTTAATACAAATGTAGAGATCGTAATATGAAGGAAAAAACTATTTCAAAGGAGTATAAAGAAATAATACCATATTGTGTCACCATATTTTTTGAAACTTCAAAACTTTCTCCTAACGCCAAAGGAAGTGAATTCATGGCATTATGGGGTATTAGCCCAGCTATTTCCCAAGCTGTTAATATGAATACAATTTATGTTTCAAATCCTATTTCATTCTTTCTTTTATTTGGATTATTGTCTATACTATCAGCTATTTGCTTATTATTCTTACCTAAAAAAGTAATTAAAATAATATCTAATAAATAACTTTATTTTTCATTTCTAATTATAGTGATAAT
Source organism: Candidatus Methanovirga aequatorialis (assembly GCA_031282205.1). Classification (GTDB taxonomy): domain Archaea; phylum Methanobacteriota; class Methanobacteria; order Methanobacteriales; family Methanobacteriaceae; genus Methanovirga; species Methanovirga aequatorialis. The sequence goes on from JAITEE010000089.1 coordinate 2,249, forward strand.
GGTAATATTTATCAATTATTAACTTAATTATTTCTTATAAAAATTCTTTAAATTAAATTTAAGTAGATTATATTGGATATTAATATTTTATAAATTGACAAATTTTATAAAAATCACTATAATTGCAAAAAATAAAAAAAACTTAACATAATTAATCACCATAAAAAAATTTCTCAATAAATCTTAAACAGTTTTTAAAGATTATATTTTAATAATAATCATTATTCTCTTATTAATATTATAAATACAATTTAATAAACTTTAAAAACATTAAATATATTTGAATTTCGTTTTAAAGCTTTTTAATGAGAGTTATTTTTTGCATGTTCGGCAAGGCTTATTTATTCATTTATTGATTGTATTAAAATTTAAAATCAAGTATTTTAGTTTAAACTCCAGTATAAAAATGTATTTTTAGAAAGCAAGATATTTATAAACTTAAAACATGACAGAAGAGGTTCGACAATGCCTCGATTTTTGCTCAAAATCTAACACCATATAATATAAAATAAACTCTTAAAACTAATGGAATTTATGAGTTTATTGCAATTTAAACTTTTAATTGAGTTTTTGTTTTTTTAAAATAAAAGCATTGGTTAAAATTAAAGAAATATTAGAGTAAAACAACAATAGGACTAACCAGATTGTTAGAAACAGTTATGAATCTATTGACTAGAACGATCAAAAATAAACGTTATTGTTGAAATATAATCAACAAATATATATATAAAACAAAAGATACAAAAATATATGAAAAAAAGAACTGAAAATAAACTTAAACTTCATGGAAAAACGATAAATTACTCTATGAGTTTAAAAGGGTGGAGTATCGTTATAATGCCTGAAAACATACTAATAGATAATTTTCATCATGATTTTTCACATATACACCCAGACAGAAAGGAAATAAAGACTGAAGACTTACAAAGCATATTAATATTAGTAATTAAACACGTAAACAACAATAAATGTGTTAATTACGAAACCCTTAGAAAGGAGCTGATAAAATGATTATAACATTAATTAAAAAACAAAAAGGATATGAAGTAATAAAAGAATTTACTGAAAAATATGGGAGTTTAAAAGAGTTAGAAAGATTATACAAAGAAACAGGAAATAATTTATTCTTAGTAGACTATGAAAATTGGAAGTTTTTAAGAGATAATCCAGAAGAAGAACTTGAAAGAGGAGAAATAAAAATAACCAATAAATTAACATTAAGCGATTATGAGTTGGAAATATTGGATTTTATTAAAAATGAACACCCAAAAAGCATAAGGGAATTAGCAAGACTTATTAATAAAGATGTCAGAAGTATACACCCTAAAATCAAAGAATTAGAAGAAGATGGACTAATAGAACTGGTTAAAGGTGAAAAAAATAGGAAAATGCCAGTTTTAAACTATGACGAAATATCAATAGCTATCTAAAAAAACCGTCCAGCTATTAACAATAAAACTATTTGGTAATGTCCCTTATGGTTAAATTCAATTTTTGATTTAATCGGGGTTTTATGGTGTGTGGTTAATATGGATTATATTGACTTTGAGTATTGTGATAGTTGTGGAAAACAAATAAAAATCGAAGAATATATTATAATGGTGGTTTCTGTGATGAATGTTATAATATGTTAGGTTAGGTTGTTTTATCTGTTGTTGTATTTAAAAAACAAACTAACATATATGGATATTGTTTGGCAAAGTACTTAGAATTATTGATTCTATAATTTTTCAAGAAGAATCAGCTCGAAATGTTTAAAAAAGATTGAAGCCATCAAATAATGCTAAAATTAGTATTATGGTCATCATTCAAAAGTTTATCAATTTATAAAATATTAATGTCCAATATAATCTATCTGAATTTAATTTAGGGAATTTTTATAAAAAATAATTAAATTAATAATTGATAAATATTACCATTACGAGGAGAATTTCTATAGATTCAATATTTTATTTATTAAATAAACAATTCAAAAATTTTGATAAAAGCAACTATGAGACAGCCTATTGTTAAGACAACTTAATTCTTATTGTTTAATTCAAACATAATATTTTCATCTGCGTTTTTTTGTGAAATTCCAGCTTATTTTACTATTTATTATTCATGTAATTTCAACAATATAAATATTTAAAATTAAATTGTCATGACACTATATAACTAGAAAAATATGTTTAAATAAAGTGAGATAATGATTGAAGTTAAAAATCTTAATAAGACTTATAAGTTAGATAATGGAGAAACTTTAACCGCCTTAAAGGATATAAATCTAAATGTCAAAGAAGGAGAGATATTGGGAATAATTGGTAAAAGTGGTTCAGGTAAAACCAGTTTACTTAGAGTACTGAGAGGAGTGGAGGATTTTGATTCTGGGATGGTTAAAATTGGTGACGTTGAAGTAAAAAATGATTCAAGTAAATATTATTTTAATAAATTGAAAAAAGAAACGGCTATTCATCTTCAAAGATCCTTTAGTTTATGGCCTGAATCAGTTTATAACAACGTTATAAGGAAGTTATATGGTGCCAAATATGGTGATGAAGCAACGGTTGATTTTGATTTTGCAAATGATCAGTACGATGATGAGGCGAGGAGACTTGTTGAGATGGTTGGTCTTAAAGATAAAATCGATCATTACGCTCCTGTTTTAAGTGGTGGTGAAAAACAGAGGTTGATCATTGCAAGACAACTAGCCAAGAAACCAAAAGTTCTTTTACTTGATGAACCTGCAACTATGGCATGTCCAAAAACAAAGCAAGCCATATTTAAAGCCATTAAAAACATTAATAGGGAATTGGGAGTTACCGTTGTTTTAGTTTCTCATTTACCAGAGGTACACAGGTACTTATCAGATCGCTTAATTTTATTGGAAGATGGTGAAATTAAAGAAGATGGAAATCCAGGAGAGATTATTGGTGAATTTTTAAAGGATATTGAGGATGAGATTCATTTAGATAAAAGATTAACTGATGATACTTTAATTAAGGTGAGAAATGTTTATAAAAGATACTATCTTCTTACAGGTGGGAACGTCCTTGAAATGAAGAATGTTAGTTTTGATGTTAATAGAGAGGATGTTCTGTCTTTGGTTGGTTCAAGTGGTGCTGGAAAAACGGTTCTCTTAAGAACGATCGGTGGTTTAGATCACCTTGATGCTGGGGGGATATTATTTAAATCAAGTGATGGATTATGGGTGGATATAGGTAAACCAAGTGTTGAAAGAATGGGTATTAGGAAAAATTTAGGGTTTATGCATCAAGAGTTTGCTCTCGCTCATTATTCGACAATTAGGGATCAAATAGCTGTTAAGTTAGGATTTAAAAATCAGGATACCATAGATTATGCAAGGAAAAAGGCAGAAGAAGAGGGTTTATCTGATGAAATCTTAGATTCTCTATATCAACTAACAGATCTACCTGAGATTGAAGCGAAAAGTAGATTAGAGCAGGCTGGACTTTTACCTGAGATTTTGGATGATTTATTTCCTAAGTTCCCAGATAAAGCTGTTAAAACTGAAGTTAAACCAATTTTTGAGGCTTTAGATTTACCTCTGGATATTTTAAATAGAAAATCTTATGAGTTATCTGGAGGTCAGAAGGTAAGAGCCACCTTGGCACTGGCTCTTTGTTCTAAACCGGGTGTTCTCATGTTGGATGAACCGTTTGGAGATCTTGATCCACTTACATTAAGGATAGTTGCAAATTCAATTAAAAGAATAAACAAGGAATTGAAGGCTACGATAGTAATGGTTAGTCATAATATTGATTTCGTTAAGGAGCTGTCTAAAAGAGCTATTTTAATTGAAGATGGAAAATTAATTGACGATGGAGATCCTTCAGATATTTTAGATAAATTTAAGAATCTGTGTAATGCAGAATATCTTCAATGTAGTTAGGTTGTGCGGTGTTAGAATCAAGAATTTTCAAGTGTTTCCTAGAAACTTACAAATATTTTTTAAACACCAGTTACCATCGGTACTCATAAATAAAAGTAACCAATTTTGAATATATCATTCAAATGGAAAGTATTTGAATTTGAGGATTTTTATGGAAGTTAAATCTCTTTTGAAGAAATATTTTGGTTATGATGAGTTTCTTTTGGGTCAAGAAGAGTTGATCAATTCTATTTTATCTGGTAGTGACGTGTTGGGCATAATGCCTACTGGCTCTGGGAAGTCTGTTTGTTATCAGTTACCTGGAATTATTTTTGATGGTCTAACCATTATTGTTTCTCCTCTTATTTCTTTAATGAAAGATCAAGTGAATTTTCTTAAAGCGAACGGTATTGATTCTATTTATATTAATTCTTCTCTATCTTATGAGGAATACTATTCTGCAATGGAGAGTATAGATAACGATGAATGTAAGATTGTTTATGTTGCTCCAGAAAGATTAGAGTCAAACGATTTTTTGGAGATTACTCATGAAAATGTTGTGAGCATGGTTGCCGTCGATGAGGCACATTGTGTTTCTCAATGGGGTCATGATTTCAGACCATCATATCTTAAAATTCGAGACTTTGTATCTAAATTTGAAAAAAGACCTGTTTTATCTGCTTTTACTGCTACTGCTACAGAGAATGTTAGGAAAGATATTGTTAAGCAAGTTGGTCTTAGAAAACCAAATATAGTTAGCACTGGATACGATAGAAAAAATTTATATTTTGAGGTCCGAAAAACAAAGGATAAATTCCAAGAGTTACTTAAAATATTGGATTTAGAAGGAGAAAATAACAACGGTATTATCTATTGTAACACTCGTAAGTCAGTGGAACGAGTGTGTGATAATTTAGTTAAGAAAAGTTACGATGCGATTTCTTATCATGCTGGTTTGAGTGATGGTAGACGGCATATTAATCAGGAAAAGTTTATTTTAGATGAAAAACCTATCATCGTAGCTACCAACGCTTTTGGAATGGGCATTGATAAATCCAATGTGAATTTTGTTGTTCATTACAACATGCCAAAAAATTTGGAAAATTATTATCAGGAGGCAGGTAGAGCTGGAAGGGATGGTTCACCAGCAAAATGTATCTTACTTTATTCCTATCAAGATGTCATTATAAATAAGTTTCTTATAGAGAAAACAATTGAGTCTGAGAATTATGAGGATATTAAGTTAAAGGAAAGATTGATCAATGAAAACTATGGTTTGTTGAATAAGATTCAAGGTTACTGTACAACAAGAGGATGTTATAGACAGTATATATTAAATTATTTCGGAGATTCTGTAGGGGACTATTGTGGCAATTGTTATAATTGTATTGAGGATTTTGAAATGGTTGATGTTAAAAACGAATCATTTCATATTGTTTCAACCATAAAATCTCTAAAGGGTGGTGGTAGAAGTTTTGGAAAAAATATGATCGTTGATATTTTAAAAGGTGGTAAGGGTAAAAAAATAAGGGATCTATCATTAAATCAACTTCCATCTTTTAATCAATTAAGTGGTAAGTCTAAGGAAGAAATAGCTTCGATCATTGATTTTTTAATCGATGAAAAATATCTTAGAGTTTCTGGTGATAGATATCCTGTTATTAAGTTATGGAAGAACTATAAAAATATTTTGGATACTTCGACAACACTTAAAATGAAGATCCTAAGAGGCAAGATGGATATAGTAGAGAGAGATCATGGTGATAAGAGTAAATCAAAACAAACTCAAAACGATTCACCTTCATTAAATGAATCAAAAAAAGATAAATCGTCCATAAAACTTCCATTCAACAATCAAATATCCGATGATTTATTTGAAAGATTAAGAAGACTTAGATTGAAGATTGCAAAAGATGAAGGAATTCCCCCATTCATGATTTTCCATGATTCAACTCTAAAGGACATGTGTGGTAAGTTACCTACCTCTAAAGCAGAATTTTTAAATGTTAATGGTGTGGGTAAAGTTAAAATGGAAAAATATGGTGAAGCTTTTATTGATACGATTATTGATAGTTCATCGTCTAAAAATGGAAATGAAATAAATCCTATTAAGTCATTAAAGATTATTAAACCATTAAAAAATGAATCTAGCAATGTAAATTTAGATTTATTTGAAGAACTAAAAGCTATTAGATTAAAAGTTTCTAAAGACGAAGGAGTTCCACCCTATATGATTTTTCATGATTCTACTTTAAGAGGGATGTGTGAAAATTTGCCCACTTCTAAAGCAGAATTTTTAAATGTTAACGGTGTAGGTAAAGTTAAAATGGAGAAATATGGTGAAATCTTTATTGATGCAATTAAGAAAAGCAGACACTGTAAAAAATTCACATGATAGACTAATATTTTTTGTGGATTTTTACATTCGACATTATCTCAATCTAAATAGTATATGGATGTTTTGATAATCTTTAAATAGGTGTGGATCAATAAATATTAGTATGATGCAAATAAAACCCACACCTACAAACAATTTGTCTTCACAGCCTTATATAGTTAACGAATTTGATCCAATAATAATCAAAGAAGATGAAATGTATCTTGATT
>JAITEE010000146.1 GCA_031282205.1 Candidatus Methanovirga aequatorialis
AAAATATAATAAACTACAACATGGCACAAGAATATAATAAAAGATACTGAAAACGATATTGATGAAAATAAAAAAAAACACTATAAAATTAAGTATAAAAACAACCATATCATTGATTAAAAACTCCATAAACACAATAATAAACTCAAACACAATGCAAACATTCAAAAAAACGTTATAAGAAACTAAAAGAGAAAATAAAGAATAATTTAGTTCAAATAAAACCTAACAGAAAATTTCAAAGACTAACAAAAGCAAAAAATACAAAATACCATCTCAATGAAAAATAAAAAATTTAACTTGACAGCATTGGTTTTGGACTATAATTGGTTATCCTATTCTTCTTATTTCTGGATATTGATCAAATCCTTTATCATAGCTTGCAACATTAGTTAAACCTTTATTTATCATTAAAATATAATAAATCGTGTCAAAATATGATAAATCATTTTCCAAACACTCTACCACAGCTTCTTCATGGTACATATAATCATCTATTAACAAACAATTATCCATTATTTTTTCATGTATCTCTTTTACTTTATCGTTGGAGACTTTATATTTTCTCCCCTTTAAAACCGTTAAGACTTCACCCATAACAGATTTACTTATTATTAAGTCCTTTTTTTTTATTTTCTGCCACAATTTAAATGCTTTTTCATGGTGTTTGTCTTCCATGAAATAACTAATAACATAGCTTGTATCTAAAAAAATCATTTTTATCTACTTCCAATATGGATTTTCCCTCATTTTTTTTATTATTTCCACACTATCAGATGATTTATTGGTTTTTATGGAACCCGATAGTTTTTCAATGGAATCGTCCTCTTTATGTTCCATGACTCTTTGTGTATTTAATGCTATCCGCCTTATATGTTCTTCTGGAGTTTCTGATTGTCTTATTAATTCTCTTATGATTTTTGACTTATTAATTCCACTCTCTTTTACTTTATTGTCCAATATATTTTTTTCTATTTCCGTTAGTTGAATCGTTATTCTATTGTCCATTTTAGTTTGCATTCTTTTCCCAGCCTCTTTAAGTTTTAGATAAATTTATCATATTAATATTCCTGAAAATTTCTTCATATTAATTTATATGTAGTGTGTTATTTATAAAGTTTTATCATGGAGTTGTTTCGTGCTCATTTCTATTAAATTTTTAAAGCAAGTTACAAACTTAACTAATATTCCTTATTAATAAAAAAGACGAAGCATAAATGAATCATTTTGTTCTCATATAAATTTTGAATAAATTCCCAAGAATGGAAACTAGCCGATTTAAATAAAAATACGAATTTTTTTTTATTTTAGGTTATTGCCTATAATCAAATTTTTTTTAGTTAAATAGATAGGAACTATAATAAATTTTTATTATTCCTAAAAACGTTTATTTTCATGTTTCTCAAAGATTTATAGTGGAATAAAAAATATTTGTAATTATTCACTTGATTTTAAAGTATCATTTTTAATTAATTTTTATTTAAATCTTATTAATTATTAAAATAACTGTTAAAATACTTTTATTTTTAAAAATATTAATTATAATTTCTTTAATTAAAAATTTTATTACTTACAAACGTTATTTAATACACTATAAATTAATTTTAAAAGAAATTTTTAATAAAAGTCATTCCACGAAATTCAAAAATTTTTGAATTAAAAAAAAATGGATCAATAATTAATATTTTGCAAAACACTAAAGTTTTCAACAACAAAAAATATTTTAAAGTGTTCTTTGAGGCAATAGAGATTTATTTCTCGTTGTTTTCATTATAAAACTTAAAAAGCTTGCTCTTCATTTTAAAGTTATAAAACCCCGTGTTCCAAGTTTTAAATAGCTATTAAAAAGTAAAACATTTGGAAAAATTATGGATTTAATGTTGAATCGTCTCCAATATGGGGAAAAAAATAATAAAAAAAATGAAAAAAAATAAATATGAGTAAAAATAAAAGAACCTTAACGATTTTAAAAAATTATAACACCTTGTAAATTAATGAAACAAGAATTTTTTTAATAAAATTAAGGATTTGAGCCTATTGACTAAAATAAACGTTTTTGATACTACACTTAGGGATGGAGAACAAACTCCTGGAGTTTCTTTAACTTTAAATGAAAAATTAAGAATAGCTGATAAGTTGGATGAAATTGGAGTCAACGTCATCGAAGCGGGCTCTGCGATCACATCAAGTGGAGAAAGGGAAGCCATTAAATCCATTGTTAAAGAGAACTATGATGCTGAAATATCTTCATTTGCTCGTATTGTCAGGGATGATGTTGATGCAGCTATCGATTGTGGAGTGGATAGTGTTCATCTCGTGGTCCCAACTTCAGATCTACATATTGACGAAAAACTTAAAAAAACAAGAGAACACGTCTTCAATCAATCCATGAATATGATAGAGTACTGCATCGATCATGGATTAATTGTTGAACTTTCAGCCGAGGATGGAAGTCGTAGTGACGTTGAATTTTTAAGGAATATTTTTGATTGTGCCGTAGATATTGGTGTAAGTAGAACATGTGTTTGTGATACCGTTGGAATATTAACTCCAGAGAGAGCCTACGATCTTTATTCTAATCTATCCGATTTTGGAGTTCCTCTAAGTGTTCATTGCCATAATGATTTTGGTTTAGCTGTTGCAAATACCATAGCAGGTATAAGAGCAGGAGCAACCCAATTTCATTCTACAATAAATGGTATTGGTGAAAGAGCTGGTAATGCAGCTTTAGAAGAGATTGTAGTTTCTTTAAAGACTTTCTATAAGGATTACTCAACAGATATTAAATTAGATCAACTTTATAATACTTCAAGATTAGTCGCACGATTGACTGGTGTTTATCTACAACCTAACAAGTCGATTGTTGGTGAAAACGCTTTTGCTCATGAATCGGGAATTCATGCTGATGGTGTGATAAAGAATGCATCGACATATGAACCAATAACCCCTGAAATTCTTGGTAGAAAAAGAAAATTTGTTGTAGGAAAACACGTTGGAGCGAATGGACTAAAACAAAATTTAGATGATTTAAACATTAAGTACAATGAAAATCAATTTGATGAGATTTTGGGCAAAATTAAGTATCTGGGTGATTTAGGTAAAGTAGTAAGTGACGTTGACCTTCAAGCAATAGCTGATGAGGTTCTTGAAATAGAACAAGAAAAGAAGATAACCCTTAAAGAACTTTCAATTGTTTCAGGGAATAAAGTTATTCCAACAGCTTCTGTTAAACTTGAGATCGATAATAATGATATTTTAATGGCTGATGTTGGTGTTGGACCAGTAGATGCAGCTATTGGAGCTGTTAAAAAAGGCATATCTGATTTTGCAGATATTGAACTTGTCGAGTACCATGTGGACGCAATAACTGGAGGAACAGACGCACTTATCGATGTTGTTCTTAAACTTAGATTAGATGAGCAAATTATTTCGGCAAGAAGTACACAGCCAGATATTATCAACGCAAGTGTTGAAGCATATTTAAGTGGTGCAAATAGACTTTTAGAACGAAAAATGGAATGAAAAAACCTATGAGCGATATAAACTTTAACATTTTAGATGATGTGTTAATGGCTGGATTTAAGGGAGACGTTCAAGATATCAACGAAACATTGAAAACCGTGAATGGCATCCAAAATAGCTGTTGTGATGGTGGGATGATTCAATTAATGGATGCTGAAGCCATTGCTGGAGTTAAACATCTTGAACATGGGATCGTTCATGGCTTCAATAGCTTTAAAAGTGGGTTGAATATTGCCAAGGATATTGGAATAGAAATATGTCTTAGAACAACGGCTACAAGACAGATTTCAAAGGCGTTGGACATTATTGGTCTTAAAAAAGGAGAAATGGACATTTGTATTCTTTTAATCAATCATCCAGACTACTTGTTAGATGAGATTTCAACTATGTTCAATCGCGATGATAGCGTTTTAAGAGAAGATGAAGATGTTTTAAAAAAAATTTATGATATATCCAAAGAGGAATTAGCCGTTTATTCAGTTACAGATATTTTAATAGATAGAACAACGGCCCTAATTCTTGATGTATGAAATTTTAAAAAAAGAATAAAAGTAGTTTTTATTTCTCTTTTAATAACCTTAAAAGTGCGGCCGCAATATCAACAGAGGTATAATTTTCTTCTATTAAAAAATCAATCATTTTAATATAGTTATCTAAGTTTTCTTCATCAACAATATTTTTTACTTTATCCAAGATAAAAGCAGATTTCATAGTTTCTATTTCATCAACAGAAGGTATTTTTCCTTGTTTAATACTTGTTTTTGTGTATCTTTGAATATCTCTTAATTTATAAATCTCCTTTCCTGAGACAAAAGTAAAAGCGTAACCTGATTTTCCTGCTCTACCTGTTCGACCAATACGATGCACATAATATTCGTTGTCATTGGGAACATCGTAATTAAAAACAGCCTCAACATCAGGAACATCAATACCTCTTGCCGCAACATCGGTAGCTATTAAAATGTCTATTTTCCCCTTACGGAACTTATTCATGACACTATCTCTTTGTTTTTGAGATAAATCGCCATGAATACCTCCAACACTATATCCTCTAATTTTTAAATCCTTAGTAAGTCTATCAACATTTCGTTTAGTGTTAGAAAAAACTAAACCTGTGTTTATATCATAAACATCTATTAAGCGAGATAAAAGTTCTAATTTCTTGTTGCCTCTAATTTCAAAATAGATTTGTTCTATTTCTGGAACCGTGATTAGATTTTGAGATATTCTTAAATGTTTAGGCCTGTTTTGATAATTTTGGGCCAATTTCTTTATATGTTTCGGTATCGTGGCTGAAAAAAGTAATGTTTGCCTGTTTTTAGGAATGTTAATTAGAATATTCTCAATATCATCTAGAAAACCCATGTTCAACATTTCATCGGCCTCATCTAAAACAACGGTTTCTATACCAGATAAATCCAATGTTCTTCTTTGAATATGATCTATGAGTCTTCCAGGTGTACCTATTACAATATGAACTCCTTTTTTAAGTACTCTTATTTGTCTTCCAATGGATTGTCCACCATAGATAGGTAGAATAGACACTTTTTTCATGAATAAAGATAATTTTACCAATTCTTCAGCTACTTGAATACTTAATTCACGAGTTGGGCATATAACAATAGCTTGAGGAGATTTATCCTCTATGAATATTTTTTCAAGTAAAGGTATTCCATAGGAGACAGTTTTTCCAGTTCCAGTTTGTGCTTGACCAATTATATCTTTTCCTTCTAATATTTCAGGTATGGTCAAGGATTGGATAGGTGTTGGTTCCTCAAATCCTAAATTTTTAACGGCTTTTTTAATATCCTCAGATATTTTAAAATCATTGAATGATAGTTGTTCTTTCATTAATTTTCTCCAATATATGCTATTTTACATTTTATTTAATTTAATGTTAATATGGTTTAAGTGTTAATACAACAACATTAAACGTTTTTGAAATTAAAATAATGGCAAATATATATTTACAACAACCAAGATATTATTTAATCTTAGAATGTTTTCCTATACTTGCAATTAAAGCTTTCTCATCTTTAGAGATGTTAACACTGTTATCTTTTTTGGAATAGTAGATGTTGGTCGTTTTAGGATAATTTTTAGCCTTTTTATTGCTCTTATCTCCATTCATATTTTTATTAGAGTCATTTTTAATGAATTTATTCTTTTTATTTTTAGTGGGTGTGTTAACATCGTTATATTCAAGAGTACCATTATATGAATTACCTATTCGATTCATTGAGCGATTATCATTGTTATAATCTTTTAAATCGTTACCTCTTGAATTCTCATCTAAATATATTTTTAATGAATCGTAAAATAGTTTAATCGTTATGTAGCATAAAATCAAAATAATTAAAAGAGCAATTTCTAAATCATGAACCAATAAAAAATCCATGAGAGAATAAGTCAATTTTGGAATATATAACATCATCGTATCAACAAATCCTCTAGCTAAGAAGAATACGCTTAAACCAAATAGGGTCAATCCATATTGATATTTGATCTTTTTTGGCTGAAGTATGGAGTACAAGCCTATGATAAACAATCCAATACCAATCGATCTAAATAAATTATTATTCGTTAAATTTTCTAAATCATTAAAGGTAGAGTTGTTGTAAACAATCGAAGATACGAAACTTACCTCTATAGCAATTATTAAAATTAAAGGTATAATGAAAACTATTTTATCTTCAAATAACTGTAGATTATTAATTTTTAGTTTACCATCACCACTCGATTGATCAAAAGATTCTTTAACGTAAGTCGATAAATATTGGTAAATAATAGAACCTAAAACAGTTCCTATAACGGTTCCAGCTAATCCTAAGAAGGTGGTTGTAATGGTTACAATCCCTGAAATAACTCCTGCCATTATAACATCAAATTTTTTTCCCATGACGACAACTCTCAAAAAAAGAATTTATTAAAAAAAATAAGCCTCAGGGGGGATTCGAACCCCCGGCCTATACCTTACCAAGGTATCGCTCTACCAGCTGAGCCACTGAGGCATACAGTACTTCATTATAAATAATCAACTATCTTACCTATAAAATATGTTATTTTATAACAAAACAAACAAAATTATTATAAAATATGATATTTGTCTTTATCGGTTACCATAAGAAGTAGTATATTTTAACAAAATTTAGTGTAATTAATTTTGACCATTAAATATTACTTTAAAAAGAATATGAAAGTATATTTATTAATTATATTAATATAATAAGTCTAATTACAACTACTGTTCATCTTCAACTTTTATATCTCTGTTAAATGAAAAAATTAGTTTAACAAATCTTCAAAAATGCAGGAGAAGGGATTTGAACCCTCGAAGGTCTACACCAGAGGATCTTAAGTCCTCCCCCTTTGGCCTCTCGGGCACCCCTGCATACAACATTGATATTTTAGTTTTTTATAGTATATAAATGTAATGATAAGGTTGATTCCAAATCAACTGTTTACTATCTTAATATCAATAAATCAACATTAATATATATTATTGGTAACACGACCATCAAGCCATGTTATCCAACCATAATAATTATTTAAACTAAAATAAAATAACTATAAACATTCAACAAATAAAATCATAAACATTCAATAATTTTTAAAAGAACCAATCGATAATATAATAGAACTAACAATATCAATAGATTTATAAATATAGGTATATTTAAGTGATACTAAGTTTTGATTAAGATTCAAGTGATACAATGATAGACAGCCATTTCCATGGAGATTCAAGAAGTGTAGAGGATTATGAGAAGATGTCAATTGGAGGAATAACAGAAGCAATTAGTTGTTCATATTATCCCTATGAAGTAGTAAAGCCCTCTGTACTTACAACTCATTTCAAAAGAATACTACATTTTGAAAAAGAAAGAGCCTGGAAAGAGAGAATAAAATTAAATGTTGCACTAGGAATTCATCCAGCCAACGTATTTCCAAAATATAAGCCAGTGCTAGAAGAAATAAAAAAATTGATCAACAAACGAGAAATAGTGGCCATCGGAGAAATAGGTTTAGAAACGATGGATCCTGAAGAAGTAGATATATTCACTAAACAGTTATTAATAGCCGATGAGACTGAAACAAAAGTAATAGTCCATACTCCACGTCAAAACAAGTTAAATATAGTAAAAAAAACAAAAGAAATCCTAACAGAGAATATTGATCCTAAATTAGTGGCTATTGACCATATAAACCTTACCGTTGTTGATGAAGTAATAGACGAAGGATATCAAATCGGCTTAACAATCCAACCAGAGAAGATGACAAGTAATGAAGCGATGACCATTCTTCATAACTATGGATTTAATAAATTCATGCTAAACAGCGATTCAAGCTATTCTAAATCTGATGTTCTATCGGTTCCAAAAACAGTGAGACTGTTGAAAATAAATGAATGCAAAGAAAAAGATATAGAAAAAGTCTCTAAATTAAATACTAAAAACTTTTTTAAACTATAGTGTCACGACAATTTAATTATTTCGATAGTTTAGTATTATAGTAAATTGTGGAATTAAATTTTCATCATTCAAATAAATATTGGAAATTAAGATGGCAAACAATAGTTCTATCACTATACACCACATTAGAGGCTGAATTCAACCCTAACAAATCTTTAACCAAATTCACCAAAAGACCTAATACATCATCATTCAATAATAAACTACGTGGGTTTTTTTCGTTTTGTCATATTAACAACCCACACAATTACAATACTTTACGAACTACTGATAATATAAATATTAGCTTGACAGCATTGAGTATATTACTTAACTTTGCAAATGATGATATGAATTGTTTAACCAATTTTCATAAAAAGATAATTCTCCCATAATTTCATTGAAAATCGTTAAAAATACCTTTTTCTAATTCGTTAACTTCTTTAAAATTTTCATCAATTATAAAAGTTTGTAAAATATACTATATTATTAAAAGATGAATTTAATAAGTTATTAGAGGATTTAGCAAGCTAAATCTGAGACATTTGATTTAATTAATATTGAAGAGTATAATATAATAGCTAATGATATTATGAAGAAGAAAATATTTCTTAGTTCTAACCAGTTAGAATTTGAAAAGGAAAGGAGAGAAATAAAAAATTTCATTGAAAATGATCCTATGTATAACAATTATTTTGAAGTCTTTATTTTTGAAGATACTCCTGCAAATGGGACTTTTCCTCAAAAAGTTTATTTAGATAAAGTTAGAGAGAGTGATGTTTATATTGGACTTATTGGAGAAAATTATGGAAATATAAATGAAAATGGGATTTCAGCTACAGAGCAGGAGTTCGATGAATTTACAAAAGGGAAAAATAAGGCAAATACTTTAATGTTTATTCTTGAAGATATCAAAAGAGATAAAAATACTGATAAGTTTATTGAAAAAGCAAGAAATTTTACTTATTCTAAATTTACAAGGAGAAATCTTGAAGATAAAATAAAAAAAAGTTTATATAATTATACCACTAAACATAAAATATTAATTCATCCAGAATTTGACCAAAGAATAGTTTTTGACTGATCATGTGATGATATTGACTTAAAAGAAATTAATTCTTTCTTAATGAAAAGTGATTTAAGTGCAAATATTTTAAAAGAAAATATAAAAAATACTTTATTAAACAAACTTCAAGTTTTAGAAGAAGTTATGAGAGAAATAAAACCTAAAATAGTAGCACTTTTATTTTTTGGAAAAAATATTGGAAAATTTATTCCTCAACATGAAATAAGATTAACAAAATTCTCCGACAATGAAGGAACCATCATTTTAGACTCAGCAGACTTAAAAGACCCTATTTATCCATTATTGGATAAGTGTAAAAGCTTTATTGATTCAAATACTAAAACTGCTCAACAAATAATTGGATTTAATAGAAATGATATCGATGAATATCCATATGAAGCCATTCGAGAAGGAATTATTAATGCAATAGCTCATAGAGATTATAATATTGATAGTGCACCAATCATGATTTCAATTTTCAAAAATCGTATAGAAATTTTAAATCCTGGTAAATTAATACCTCCTGTAACTTTAAAAGAGATTGGATTACTTCCAGTTCACAGAAATAAGAAAATTTGTGAATTATTTAGAGAAACTAAGGATATGGAAAGAAGAGCTACAGGTATTCGTAAAATGCAAAAACTTATGAAAGAACATGGTCTTAAACCACCTAAAATTGAAGAAATAGGAGAAATATTCAGAGTTACTTTCTATGGTCCAGAAAATATGGAAGACTTGTTTAAAAATACTAAAAAAATCAATTTAAGAGATTTAGGTCTAAATGATAGACAAATAACTGTTTTAGAGTATATTTACGAAAATGAAAAGTTATCAACTCCAGAGTATATGAAAATGTTTAACATTTCAAGATCAACTGCTTCCAGAGACTTAAATAAATTAGTTAATCTAAAATTATTAAAAGTGGATTATAATGGAAAGTTTAATGAATTTTCCATAGACAAATAAAAATTAAAAAAGTGACCGTTCATTTCACCGTTCATTGACCGTTTAATTTTTGAACGGTGAATTTCTAAAAAATTAAAAAGCTTTAAAAATGCTTTAATTTAGAAAATAAGAAAATTTTTTCTTAAAAAAATTAGTTTTGACCACCTCTCATCTTAAATTAAAAAAAATATTATATTATAGGCCTTTAACTAAAGTTTGCAAGAAATCAAATTGTTTTAACTCTCATGAGAATTGTCTATTTAAGATTTTATAAATTAAAATAGCTATTTTAATAAAATATTTATAAATAAACATTTATTTAATAAAAATAAACTAATATTAAA
>JAITEE010000162.1 GCA_031282205.1 Candidatus Methanovirga aequatorialis
ACATCTATCAATTATTAGTCCAATTATTTCTTATAAAAATTCTCTAAATTAAATTTAAGTAGATTATATTGGATATTAATTAATTTTAAATTGACAAACTTTACCAAAATCATTATAAAAATTAAAATCCTATATCGTACTCCTTACATAATGAATTATTTGAATAATCATAATTATACATATCATAATCTGTGTATGTGATGATTGTACCATCATTTTTGTATGCCTCAAAAATAAGTGCTAAATTTAAATCATCATATTTACAATCACCCTCATATCCATAATTGGCCTCACTAGTTAAATAATAATGCTGTATACTTAATAATGTCTCAGATCCGTTAATTATCTTATATCTTACATAGAAAGTCTTGCTGGCTTGAGACCCTCCAATAACATGAAATTTAAGACCTAATATATCATGTACACTATCATTATCAGCCATCTGTATGCTTTGTATTTTATCTATAAGTGACAAATTATATTTAAAATCATGATATTTACCTACGCCTGTATTATTAATTACTGTACTCATGTGGATGCTATTAATAATATTGGAGGCTGCGTACCATATCATGATAATGATAAAAAGTGTAAGTAATATTTTTCTATATTCGTTCATTATATCATCTATGTATTGCTAATAATAATTTCCATTCACATTCCATACTCCGATCATTCCATTATCTCTTAATGTGTCTGATATATTTAATGCTCTTGCCTCAAAACTACAATAATCGTTGGTTGCATCAATAAAATCATACGTTTTACTAATTAAATTTGCCTATTATCATCAAATAGAGTATATTTTTTTTATCATCATACTAATTATCGTTAAGAGGGATTATTCCCATATAGTATAATACGGTAGTCACCATCATAACATAAATCAACACCACCACCCCATGTCCAATCAGAACTCATAGGAATTATAGCATAATAATCACAACCACGACCTATTAACTCATCGGGTACATTATAGTCATGTCTAAAAGCACATATTTCTAGAAACTCATCACTTGCTCCAAGAAAATACCAGCATTGATGACCATGTTCTACGGGGCGTAAATCTTTACTTTGAGTTTTAAGTGCGGGTACACGCAATGTAACCATGCCTAACGTTACATCTACACCAGTATAAGTGGCAAGAACAACTCTTTCCATATCCCAGGAACATGATGATGTAAAGCAAAAAGAATGAGAATGGCCAGAAACGGCAGTGGTAAAAGTTGTATTACTTTTCATGTAAGGTAAATATGAATGATTAATACAGATAGGCTGTCTATTTACACGATAATATAATTTAGTGCCAGATGAATCATTAATAAAACAAATAACATTCATATCGGGGGTAATCATACTTTCATTAATTAAATTAAAATAAATTTCACCAATTGGAACGTTCATAATATTACTGATTTTAATATATAATACAGAATTTAAGAATATTGAATAATTCTCAAAATTAATATGTTCTTCATAAATTATTGGATTATTAGCTGAAGCATAAATTAGATTATTACAACCACTGATAGTTAAAAACATTGAAACAATAATAAATACACAATATAATTTCTTCATTTAAATCACAACCTTTTTTTCATTTAAATCACAACCTTTTTTGAGAGAATTTCTATTAACCTTAGAAAATTCTCTGAGAATTTCTATTAACCTCAGGAAATTTTCTATGATACACTATAATTTTATTATCTTATAAATGTTTCGATTTTATTCTCATATTACAACTCATCTAAACGTCCTCTAAAATGAATCATTTGCTCTCTCTCTCTCTCTCTCTCTCTCTCTCTCTCTCTGAACTCAAAATAAAGTTTTAAAACAAAATGACTAAAAAAGGCAAGAATAAAAACTTAAATACTCTAAAAAATCATAAGAAAAAAGTATATGAAAAACCTTTACACAATCATTTCTTAAAAATCCAGTACAGTAAAAGTCAAAGAACCATGCGAATAAACTATCTGAAATAAACTCTCCCACCCGTTGGGATAGTATTTAGACCAACGATCAAAAAAATCTATAATAAACTAAACATGAAAAAAGGATGAAAGACCTAACACTGACGAATATAGTCACAAAAAAATGTTAATACCTCCAATCATGGTATGGCTTATCAGATCCATGAACTTAAAAATACAAACGGGCGACCGCATTTCATTTCTTAAATATTTCTAAATATTCCCAGTATAAAAGTCTTCAGTACAAAGCAACAGTTTGATCATTTTAGAGAAGGTACTGAGTCGTGGCCAAAAGTCGTTTCACTAAAATTTTGAATTTCTTTATTTTAAATTTAATCGTTGAAATCACATTAAAATTTAACATTAAAATTTAATTTAAAGTTTTATTATAACTATATTCTTATAATTAGGATAAATTTATGGATTAAATAAGATTTAAAGAGTAAATATTGGAATTAAATTTAGCAAAATCTTTAAAAATTTGATTTTTGGCCACGACTCGTACTAATAAAAAAACAGGAACTGAATGAGCTTATAATGGAATAGAACTGCAAAAATAATTAAATTATAAAGGTTTATACTATCAAAAAAAGGAGTGTATTCAAGTATACAACATTCAATAAACATACAGATCCATGACACAAAAAAACCGAATGAATTCTCATGGCAAATGATGTTAAAACAGGTCGGAGTAAAAGACGGAAAATGGACTAAAAAAAGTGCAAACAAATCATATTTCGGATACAAACTACATATTAAAATCGGCAACAAACCACTAAACAATAAAAAAAAGAGGAATACAAAAGATACAAGTTCGTAGAACATCTGGAGTAGAGATCATTCGCAGTGTATTAAAACAGTACTTTAAAGTGTTCGTATACTTGTAAACAACCGTATCAAGAGCTAAAATAAAAAATATGATATTTTGTCTCTCTTAATCTAAATACAACTAAGCACAATCCAAAAAAAACAATACACTTATAACGACGGCTATCTAAAATTACCAAAAAAAATCATCAAAAACAAAGCCAACAAGAAAAAATACAAGAAAAACCACCAAAAATACCAAATCAGTAATAATTAAAACAATAAAATTAATAATTAAGTAATAAATAAACAGAAAAAATAGAAGTTGAAACTTGAAAGTTGTGGAAAACATTTATATTATATGAAACGAGAGTTAATAACGATTGATCGGAATCTTGTATCCGACCATTATGTTTGTGGTAGTTGATAGTATAAATTAGTAGAGAGTATTTATTAAAGGTAGTGTTTATTACTCTTTCACTGTTATTCATTATCTACAAGTATTTTATAGAATAAATGACAATAAACTAAATTAAAGGAGGATTTACTATTTCAAATTGCAATATAAACAAAGTTGATTGGAATGAGTGTTGGAATAAAACCTACAAAGGTGGGGCAAAAAAGAAAAAAACTTGGGATGACGTGGCCAAAAAATTCAACCTATGGGAAAAGCATGACGACTACCCTGAAAAGTTAATAGATAAAATGAGTTTAGATAAAAATGACACTGTTTTAGATTTAGGCTCAGGTGATGGAAGTGTAACCTTAAAAATAGCCACAAAAGTTAAAAAAGTAACAGCCGTTGATAAATATAAAAATATGTTAGATCTTCTTAAAGAAAAAGCATATAAATCAGGAATAGATAACGTTGAATATGTTGAATCAGATATTAAAGACATCTCTTTAGAAAACGTCGGTAATCATGATATTATTCTTGCTTCACGTTCACTATCCACAGTTAAAAATATCAAAGAAATATTCCTTGAATTTAACAGAATAGCTAATAAAAGTGTTTATTTTAGTTTAATTGGACCTCAAGTAGATTTACATATTAAAAAAGTGTCTGAATTACTTAATCGAGAATATAAACAACCAACACCATCAATATACGCTTACAATCTCCTTCATCAAATTGGAATCTATGGAAACGTTATGAATTTAGGATGTAATACTCAACATCAATACGAAGACGTTGATGATGCGTACAGTAGATTAGATTGGAAGCTTCATGGGATCAATGAAAAAGAAAAAGAACTTGTCTTGGATTTCTTAAAAGAAAATCTTATTAGGAATAAAGAAGGAAATTTAGTTAATAGACACAACAAACCAGACTGGGTTTTAATTTGGTGGAATAAAACAAAATAAGAAGAAATAAATTAAAAACCAATAAAATTAAATGTTAAAAGTTAAATACATTAAAAACAAAGAACGAATAAAACAAAAGTAAATTTAACTATGAAAATTTAAAATCGATATCTTTGGTTCCAATTGAGTACATAAATAGTAATCAAAAATATGGGGAAGTAACATGAGTGATGAAAAATTTGAAGAACAATTAAAAAAAGTTAAAGAATTTCATGGTCATTTAGATGGTGGTACCGTCATAGGAACTAAAATGACAATGTACGCATTTGAAAAATTAGGATTAAACCTTAACGAAGAAAATGAAGATTTGATGGTTTTTGTTGAAATAGGTCGGTGCGTAGCTGATGCAATTCAATCTGTTTCTGGATCTAGAGTTGGTAAAAAAACATTTAAATTGATGGATTATGGCAGGCATGCAGCAACTTTTTGTAGAATATCCACTGGTGAAGGAATTAGAGTTGTGGATGAAGATATCAAAAATCAGAACAGAACAGAAACCGATGAAGAATTAATCGAACGTCTCACTAACACACCAAATGAAGAACTTTTCTCTATCCAAAAAATAAAAATAGATTTTGAAAACATGGACCATCCTGATAAAAAATTTAACAGGATAGTATGTCCTGTTTGTAATGAAGTCGTAAAGGATAATAAATATGTTGTAAGAAATGGTGTGGGCATCTGCAAGGCATGTGCAGAAGAATCATATTATCAAATCATAAATTAAGTAACATTTGAAATTTAGGAAAATCAAAGATTTTCCGTTTGTTATCGAAGATAATTTAGCAAATTTTCAATTTGCTAACAAGACAAAATCAAAGATTTTGTCATGCTTATGAAAACTTGTTTTCCGTTTCTTAAATTTATTTTCCGTTGTTACTAAAAGCAACTTAGAGAAGTTCATTTCTCGTTCGCTCACAAAGTGAACTTAGAAAAACTTGTTTTTCGTTTATTCACCAGTGAAGTTAGAATAGTTTATTCTTCGTTTTTAAAAGTTTGTTCTAAAATTTTAAAAGTTTGTTCTAAAAGATAGTCTAAAAACTAAATATTATATATAAATCAAATTATAAATGAGAAATATAAAAATAAAAATTATAAAACTAAATGGAAGATGACATAAATGGAAGCACAGTTTCCAGATACCCAAGGTAACAGCCCAAGAATTCCCATTCACTTAACAAGAGTTGGAGTAAGTGGAGTTAAAAAGTTAATAAAAATTGGTCGATGTGATAAAAGGCCCATAGTTCTACTACCTACATTCAATGCGTTTTTAGACCTTCCAAGCAATCAAAAAGGAATACATATGTCACGAAATCTCGAAGCTATTAGTGACGTTGTTGAAGAAGTCGTTGAAAATGAAAGTGTAGAGGTAGAATCTTTATGTGCAAATATTGTAAACAAACTAATGGCGAAACATGAATACGCTGAAATGGCAGAAGTTAGTATGAAAAGTGATTTCATGTTTATTAGAAAATCACCCGTGACTCAAAATAAAAGCCAAGAAATGGCAAAAATTATAGCTAAAGCAGTGGGTTATAAAAAAGATGGGAGAGTCACAATCCGAAAAAGTATTGGTGCTGAAGTAATCGGTATGACCGTTTGCCCATGTGCCCAAGAATCTGTTAAAGAAACAGATAGAAGAAAATTACTAGAATTTTTAGATGAAGAAGCCGTTGAAAAAGTCATTAATACCGTTACCTTTGCATCGCACAATCAAAGAGGAATAGGAACCATTATAATTGAAATTCCTGAAAACCAAACAGTTAATGGAGAGGACATAATAAAAATTATAGAGGATTCTATGAGCTCTAATGTCTGTGAAATTCTAAAAAGACCAGATGAAAATGCTGTGGTTATGGAAGCACATGACAACCCATATTTTGTTGAGGATTGTGTAAGGAACATGGTTGAAAAAATAATTCAACAATACTCCCATCTACCAGATGACACATTAGTAACAGTTCGTCAAGTAAACGAAGAAAGTATCCACAGACACAACGCCTTTGCTGAGAAAATTGCCACAATGGAAACATTAAAATCTGAGTTAAGCAAATCATAATATTCGGGATATTAAAAAATAAGTTATAAGACTCATACTGAGTATAGAGTGCAAAAATTGCTTTTGTCAGATGGAAATCAAATTATTTTAAATTTTTCATAGAAAATTATTTATTTAAAATGTTATAATTAAAATAGCTATTTTAATAATATTTATAAATAAAATTATAAAGTTTTCTAACTTAAAACAAATTTTAACTAAAGAAAAAAAGGATAAAAAGATCTTTTCTAACTTTAAAAAGGAGAAGTAAATTTATCAGATACCTGTTAGGATGGTGTATACAACATCACGACCCTAAAAACCACAGAATACATTTTAGCCAATATTAATGATTTAGAAAAAACTGATATAAATTTATAAAAATTAATTTTCAATTTCTAAAAGTTTTTAAAAGGAGATTGCATGGTAAAGTTACATAAAATTGCTGGAAGTGTTATGGAGTATTTAGACGCCTTTAAAAATTCAAGACCAGCATTAAATTCTAAATTTATATTGATTGTAAGAGGATTATCTGCTAAAAATATACCTATCAGTGAAATGAATGATGTTTTAAACGGTTTAGTTGAACATTTAGATGGAAAAGTCTTAGAAGACATATCAGATAATGCAGCTAAATTAATCAATCGAATGGATGAACAAATACGTTCAGCAGTGAATGTTGTTGGAGATACGGACTCTGGAGGAATAATGCGAATGAAGAAGGATCTTGAAAACCTTAATGTCATCACAGAATATAGACTAATTAATCTTCAACACGCTGGAGTTTTTATTGCCATGTGGAAAGACAAAGGAGATTTTGGTCCTGTATTCGTTGAAGTCGTAGTTTCTGATGACGAAGATATCAAATCAAGGATAGACAACTGAAAAGTTAAATAGTAAATTAAATGAATTAAAGTACAATCACAGATTTTAATGACAGTTTTATCATACATTGAAGATGTTGGAAAGAATGAACCTATAAATATTAATCAACAAGAGATTACAGAACTTTTAAACACTAAAAAACAAGATGTTCTTAGATTGATGAAGGTTGCATCTGATAGAAGAGATACTGATGAGATAACTTACTCTAAAAATGTATTCATTCCTTTAACAGAGATATGTAGAAACTCTTGTGGATACTGTGTTTTTAAAAAAGAATCAAATGATCCAAATGTAATTTTATTAAAAGACAAACAGGAAATAGTTGAAGAAATTAAATTTTCCCAAAGATATGGGTGTAAAGAAGCCTTGATTACGTTTGGTGAGCAAGCAGATAAAGACGAGATGGTTTTAAAAGTTTTAAATGAAAAAGGTTTTGAAAATATAGTCGATTATCTTTATGACGTCTGTGAAGAAATCGTAGAGAAAACAAACCTACTTCCACATAGTAACTGTGGTGTTCTCTCTTATAATGAGTTAAAAAAGCTTAAAGAAGTCAACGTATCTATGGGGATGATGGTTGAAAATTCATCACCTCGATTAATGGAGACAGCAGCTCATAAGAACAGCCCTGGAAAGGATCCTAAACTCAGACTCAAGGCCATAAGTGATGCTGGGAAATTAAATATCCCTTATACCACTGGTATTCTTATAGGAATTGGAGAAAATAAAAGTGAAATAGCCAAGTCCTTACTCGATATTAAAGACTTACACAACAAACATGGTCATATACAAGAGATCATCATCCAAAATTTTAAAGGCAAAGAAGGAACCCCCATGGAATCCCATGATGAACCAAGTTTGTTGGATATGATTAGAACGGTTTCTGTCGCTAAGTTGTTATTTGATGATGTGAGTATTCAAGTTCCACCAAATCTAAACTACCATACCAATCAGATATTTTTACTTTGCGGGGCTGACGACTGGGGAGGAGTGTCTCCATTAACCAAGGATTATGTTAATCCAGATGATAAATGGCCCCAAATAAGTGAATTACAAAAATTTAGTATGGAACTCGGCTTTAAGTTAAAAGAACGTTTAGCTATTTATGATAAATATATCAATGAAAACCATTTAAATCAAAAACTTTTATCAAAAACAAAATTATTAGTAGAACTGTTAAAATAACTCTTTTATCCAATAAAAACAAAGATTTTTACTTTATATCCTCCCTAAATAAAGTTAAATAAAAATTTATCTAAAAATTATGAAGCGAATATATGGTGTTTTCCTTGAAAATAAGAGATGGTCGACTAAAAAAATCAATGGATGAAGAAACAGCTGAATTTACATCATCACTAAATTTTGATAAATACATCTTCGAATCCGATGTTAAGTGCAACGTTGCACACACCTTAATGTTAAAAGAAGAAAAAATAATCACCGAAGAGGTTGCAGATAAAATACTTGAAGCTTTATTTAAATTAATGGAAGACGGATATGATGCACTAAATTTTAATCATGCAGATGAAGATATCCATATGGCGGTTGAAAACTATGTGACTAAAACGGTAGGTGGTGATGTTGCTGGGTTTATGCATACAGCCAAGTCAAGAAACGACCAAGTGGCAACGGATCTTAGACTAAGTTTAAGGGTTAAAGTTAATGAAATCCAAATAACCATTCTTGATTTTATTAAAGGTTTGGTTGAATTAGCTATTGAGCATAAAACCACTACATTCGTTGGATACACTCATCTTCAACATGGCCAACCAGTAACGTTTGGTCATCACTTAATGGCTTATGCTCATTCACTAAAAAGAGACTACCAACGATTAAAAGATAGTTATAAACGGATTAATTTAAACCCATTAGGTTCAGGAGCATTGGCAACGACGACGTTCCCAATCAATCGAGAACTTACCACAAAACTTCTTGGATTTGATGACTATCTAGAAAATTCAATGGATGGTGTCAGTTCTCGTGATTTCATCATTGAAACAGTGTCAAATCTAGCTATTCTAACTTCAAATCTATGTAAAATAGCTGAAGAGTTAATTCTCTGGAGTAGTTATGAGTTCGGACTAATTGAAATAGCCGACGAATTCTCTTCAACATCATCGATAATGCCACAGAAAAAAAATCCTGATGTTGCAGAATTGGTTCGTGGAAAATCATCCATCATCACTGGAGAACTTATGACAATGCTAATGATACTTAAAGGAATTCCCTACACATACAATAGAGACTTGCAAGAAATAAACCCCCATCTCTGGAATGTTATTGAAAACACTGAAGCTATTTTAACCATCACATCCAAAATGACTCTATCAATTAATTTTAAAAAAGAAAGGGCACTGGAGTTAGTTTATAAAAATTTTGCAACAGCAACAGATTTAGCTGATTTAATTGTTAAAGAAAAGATGATTCCTTTTAGAACATCGCATCAAATCGTTGGACGAATAGTAAACGAAGTGAACTCCAATGATCTTGATTTTAATTCTATAGATTCTGAATTCGTAGACAAAATAGCCGTTGAAATTATAGGAAAACAACTATCCTTATCCAACGATTTAATAAAAAAAGCTCTTGACCCTATTGAAAATGTTAAATCAAGAAATGTACCTGGAGGACCTTCCCCTGAAATGGTGGATTTAGCAGCTAAAAATATGCAGAAATTTTTAGAAAAAGAGTATAAAAATAAAACCTAATATTATAGTGATATTTGTAGGTTTTTTCAATATTAATTTATTGAATCCCAGTGTTCTGAAATCCAATTTTTAGCACAATTAGTATATATTTTAAAAACTCATTAAATCCTTATACAACTTTTTCTTTTATTTTAACAATATTTTCAAGGGAAGGTGGGGATAAATATTTTCTTATCTCTTATTGGCGTTTCGGCAGGATTCAATCTGGGTAGTGTATGGTGCATTAAAAATAAGCCAAATATTTCTTCAATTCAGCATTTTTCGTGAAATATGTTGATATGTATGAGAAGAAGAGTTGTCTAAAAACATTAAAACTATTTTTCCTTTGTTTTTTTTTAAAAAATTAAAATAAATGATTGGGTTTATATGTTCTTTATTTTGATTTTTCTAAAGATATTTTTTTTTTAAATGACTTAATTATGAGTGAAAAAATGAAAAAATGACCGAAATAAATTCTAAGTCAATTAGACAAAACTAAATTTATAAACTCTTCCTTTTGTTTTTCCTTCTGCTTTAAGAAAGTTTTTATCTACCAAATCATTTAAATCTCTTTGAAGAGTGCTTTTACTACCTTTAGCTATTAATTTATCATAATCAGATATAGAAATCTTTCCATTTTCATAGGCAAGCTCTAAAGCTTTAATTTGGCGATTATTAATATCTTTATCTTCAAAGTTTTTCTTAGAAAATCTACCCCATAAATAGGTTACAAAAGAATAAGATTCTTCTTTAAACTCTGGTTCTGGATGCCCTGCTTTTTTAAGACTATCTATCATACGCTTAATTCCTGTACCTAACTCTTCAATAATCCCTGCCCTATAAATTATATGAACAATTAGAGGATTTCTAGCAACTGATGGATGAGTTTCTTTAAGTTGATTTATAGTTATTCCCTCAGGTAATCCACCAATATTATAAATATAAATACAATTTTTAAAAATTTTCACCTGAGTAGCTATATTACTTTTAAAATAATCTCTATGGACGATCGCATTTAAAATAGCTTCTCTTATAGCTACTAACGGATATTCCCAAATATCTTTCCTTTGAAACTCATCGTTAGGAATCACATATTCAACATTGATATTATTTCTAATTTCTTCCTCAAAACTATTAATTTGTTGGAATAAGTTACCTTTAATTTCTTTAGTATTAATAACATTTGTTTCATCTGCAAATTTAGCAATTTTCACCAAAGCATTAGGAAAATACTTTTGAGGATCTTTTCCAAAAAGTAAAATAGCTGCATTACTAATTTTATCCTCTCTAATTAATCTCAGCTGATTTAATTTACCTTTTAAATCATTATTTGGATTAATATGAACCAAACGTCCATTTTGAATACCTGTATTTATAAAAAAATCAACTGTTGCTTCATCAATATCATTTAAACTGAAATCTCCTGTAACTGAGTCCCATGTACAAGTACTTTGGAATTTTAAAATAAAATTTACTAAATCCTCACCCTCTAGTTTCCTTGTAGTAGAACCCACTCTCTTATAATAAGTATCATTAAAAGAAACAGGATAAACACTCTTTTTAACTCTAATACAAATAATTTTCAAATTGTTTATTTCAATAACTTCAATTAAAGGGTTTATTTTAATATTATGAACAATAACATTTGCTATTTTTTCTATGATTTTATTTGAACTTGCACAACCTATTATATCTCTGTTATCTTTAACACCACAAAGTAAAATTCCTCCATTAGTATTCGCAAATGCTGAAATGGTCTTATAAGCACTATCATTCATCTCTTCTTTAAATTCAACTTTTGTTCCTTCGCCCTTTTGAATAATTGATTTAATACTTGTCATAATAAACCTCAAAAATAACATTATATAATCAATTATCTATATTTACTTAAATTTATACCTTACTAAAAATCAAGCGTGACAATTACTTGAAGTTCTTTATACTTAACAGATTATATATACTACGTGTAATATATCATAATACATAGAACATTATCATGAAAAATTAATTATTGTGATATTCATGTGATCATATATAACATTTTGATAGTTTTTCATCTGCGTCAGTTTTAGTAATTTTCCATGAAAATGGGACAACACCTCGCTTATTATTTTTTTTCTATTTTAGGAAATTCTGATGGTGAAAAATAATATACTCTTGCGTATCCTTCATCTACTAAAAGTTGATTAAAATCTGTTTTCATATCATTAATTAATATTTTAGCCAATGTTCTATTGTACCTGTCTTTACCTACACCATACTTTCCCTTCCATGCCAAACTATCAATATCTAATACTACAGTCTTATTCAACAAGTTATTTTTAGTAAAATTTTTGGCTTTCTCATAACCCTTTTCACCTTTTTCAGGGGTGTCAACTCCAACAAGTCTTATTCTTCCAATCCCTTCTATATCAACAGTATCTCCATCAATAACATGAGTACATCTTCCAGTGAAGTCATTGTTAAATTTAAGACTTTGATTATAATTTGTTTGATTAATTGCATCTGTTTGATTAATTGCGTTACTATCAATTACTTGGATCATACTATGATTTAACCTACTATTTGTATATTGTCCTAAACCATTGTATATAACGCCTGTTCCTATTGAAAATAATATAATCAGTAAAATAATAACTTTTTTTTTCATTTAGTACACAACCAACATTTGTTAACTCAATCGTTTATATATTATTCTAGTAGTTACGACGTTTAATTTTTAGAATGGAGATATTAAGTTCAGTAACGTTCTTAAAAAATTTTTTTTAAATCTGTATTACGAGTTGAACATTCATTATTATAGTATTTCTTATATTTTTTAGTTTTTGTTTATATGTTTAATTGTTAAAAATTACATTAAATTTCTTATATAATTATTTAAGCATTTGAGTCATCATAGGAATTTCGTTTATTTTCGATTAAATCGTACCAATAATTCGTATAGCTATTTTTCTCCACTAATTCGTAAAATTTTCTTTCAAAGAATTCTTTCAAATGATTTTCATTATCAATAGGCTCTTTGGCCGTTTCATATTTATTATCTTTCCATGTATGCTCTATGGGATTATATTTTGGGCATCTAACAGGTAAAGGCACCAATTTAACTTCTAAAATTTTTAATATATCTTTAACATGGTTGGAAATATGTGATTTGGCGTTATCCCAGATTATTACTATTTTATTAAACTTTTTACTTAATTTACTATTCTTAATATTCGTAATTTGATTGGATCTAAGCCTATACATAATTTTACTATTTGATATAGTGAATTTTTTTAATAATTTGTCTAATTTCTTTCTTTTCTTCATAAGAAGTTTTTAATTTGTTTATGAATTCTATTTTGTGGAAAAAATCTTTTTCTTTAGAAGCTAATTCAAGCTTCATTTCATTCTCAACAATCTTTGGATCTGTATTTTCAAGATTTAAAAGGTATTCTAACTCACATATCTCATTTTCCTCCAGCATATTCTCTTTTAAAAGTTCTAATATGAAATTAACAACTGTAAAAGCATTGGTTTTCTC
>JAITEE010000018.1 GCA_031282205.1 Candidatus Methanovirga aequatorialis
ACTTAATATAAAATGGTATTGTTTATCAATATTAATCTAATTATTTCTTATAAAAATTCTCTAAATTAAATTTGAATAGATTATATTGGATATTGATATTTTATAATTGACAAACTTTACCAAAATCATTATAAATATAATTATTAAAATTTAATGAATGATAGTAAAATATTAACTAATGATGCTTTTTTTTAGAAATAAGGAGGTAAATGAATGACAAGACATCATCAACCAAGGAAAGGGTCTGTTGCTTATAGTCCACGAAAGAGATCTGCTAAAGAGACACCAAGAATTAAATCTTGGTCTCAAAATGATCAACCAAAACTTTTGGGATTTGCTGGATACAAAGTTGGTATGACTCATTTGATGATAGTGGATAATGAAAAGAATTCCCCTACTGAAGGAATGGAAATATCTACTGCTGCGACTGTTTTAGAAGTACCACCTGTTATTGTGATGGGTGTGAGAGCTTACGAAAGGGATACTAAAGGGTTAAGAGTCATAACTGAGGTAATAGCTGATGATTTAGATGAAGTTCTTTCAAGGAAGATATCACTTCCTAAAGGTTACAATAAATCTGAAGCGATTACAAGGATTAATGGTGTTTTAGATCGTACAGCGGAAATAAAAATTTTAGTACATACCAATCCTAAATTAACAAGTTTGCCTAAGAAGAAACCTGAGATATTTGAATGTGGAATTGGTGGAAAAACCGTCGAAGAAAAACTAAATGCTGGTATTGAATTATTGGGAAAGGAAATTAGAGCAAACGATGTTTTTTCAGAAGGTCAAATTGTTGATTCAATTGCTGTTACTAAAGGTAAGGGGTTTCAAGGTCCTGTTAAAAGATTCGGAATTAGAATTCAATACGGAAAAGCTGCCAGATCTAGTAAAGCAAGGCATGTTGGTTCAATAGGACCATGGTCACCTTCAAGGACCATGTGGACTGTTGCACAGGCTGGTCAAATGGGATATCATAAAAGAACTGAATTCAATAAGAAGATTTTGAAAATCGGAGATGTTTCTCAAGTTGATGAAGTAAATCCTGATGGTGGATTTATTAAATATGGTCTTCTTAAGAACGATTTCATTGTAGTTAAGGGTTCTCTTCCAGGACCAAGTAAAAGATTAGTTATTCTTAGAGAAGCTATAAGACATAATGGTAAATCAAATGAAGCACCTGAAATAAATTATATTAGCACGAAATCTAAACAGGGTGTCTAAGTTATTATAAAGTGATTAAAATGAAAGTTAATATTTACTCTATTGAAGGTGAAGTTAAGGGAGAGGTTGATTTACCTGACATTTTTAATGAAGAATTCAGACCAGATCTTATAAAAAGAGCCGTTATTTCTTCACAAACAGCAAGAATACAACCTTGGGGTCCTAATCCTATGGCTGGTAAAAGAACATCTGCTGAATCTTGGGGTTCTGGTAGAGGAGCAGCTATGGTTCCAAGAATTAAAAATGGCTCAAAGGCAGCATTTATTCCACAGGCTGTAGGTGGTAGAAAGGCACATCCACCGAGACCTCAGAAGAAATACAAGGAAAAAATTAATATTAAAGAAAGAAGGTTTGCTATAAGATCTGCCATTGCTTCAACTACAAATTTTGAACTTGTTGCAAATAGGGGTCACAAGATAGAAAATGTGGGGCAATTACCTTTAATTGTTGAAGATGAGTTGGCCACCATTAAAAAGACTAAAGACAGTCGTGAGATATTTCAAAAATTAGGTATCTATGATGATATAGAAAGAGCTAAGAAAGGAAGACATATTAGATCAGGTAAAGGTAAAATGAGGGGGAGAAAATATAGAAATCTTAAGGGACCTTTGATAGTTGTATCTAAAGATAAAGGTATAGGACTAGGTGGAAGAAACCATTCTGGTGTCGATGTTGTCTCTGCTCGAAATTTAAATGCTGAATTATTGGCACCTGGTACTCAGCCAGGAAGACTAACAGTGTTTACTACCTCTGCTCTGGAACAATTAGGGAGATTATTCCAATAAACATAATTAAGGTGAAGTTATGGATTCATATTCGGTAATGATTAGGCCTCATTTTACAGAGAAAACAACAACCCTAATCGACAAAAATAATGAAATTGCCTTTGTTGTTTCAATGAAAAGCAATAAAAAAGAGATTAAAAAGGCTTTTAGACAGATGTTTGAAGAAGAAGTTGAGAGCGTCAACACACATATAAACTCCAAAGGTTTAAAAATAGCTTTTATTAAACTTTTTGAAGAAGGTAAGGCAGAAGATATTGCCTCTAGAATTGGATTATTCTAATTGGAGGATTTTCATGGGAAAACGTCTAATACATCAAAGAAGAGGTAGAGGAACATCTAGATATCGTAGTGCTTCTCATCGCTTTAAAGATAAAATAAGATATAGATTATATGATGAAGTAGAAAAAGAAGGAACTTTGAGAGGTAAAGTTACAGACATTGTTCATGATCCTGGAAGAACTGCTCCTCTTGCAAATGTTAAATTTGAAAATGGTGAGAAGAAATATATGTTGGCTCCAGAGAGTATTCAACTTGATGATGATATAGAATGTGGGGTGTCGGCTTCAATAGGTTTAGGTAATGTACTACCTTTAGGTGAAATTCCAGAAGGAACTCCAATATATAATATTGAGAATAGACCTGGAGATGGGGGACGATTTGTTAGATCTTCAGGAACTTATGCTTCTTTAATTACTCGTGATTCTGATAAGGCGGTTGTTGAACTACCTTCAGGAGAGTTAAAATCCTTTAATCTTAACTGTAGAGCTACTATTGGTGTAGTTGCAGGTGGAGGAAGAAAAGAAAAGCCATTCCTTAAAGCAGGATCAAGATGGCATGCTTTGAAAGCTAAGGGTAAGATCCCAATGACTGTTAGGGGAGTAGCTATGAATGCGGTTGACCACCCTCATGGTGGAGGTAATAGACAGCATCCTGGACGACCAACAACTGTTTCAAGACATACACCTCCAGGAAGAAAGGTAGGATCTATTGCAGCTAAACGAACGGGAAAAAGAAGATAATTAGGAGGTGACTTATTGGCAAAGCAAGAATTTAAATATAAAGGACATAAATTAGAGGAACTTCAAAGGATGTCTTTAAAGGAGCTATCTGAGTTGTTACCTGCAAGACAAAGAAGGTCTTTAAAGAGGGGATTTTTACCAAGGCACCAAAATGTTCTTGATAAAATGAGAAAGTTAAATAAGAATCAAAAGAAAGGTGGAAAACCTGTAGTTATAAAAACCCATTGTAGAGACATGATCGTAATTCCAGAAATGATAGATACCACTTTTGGGATATATAATGGAAAAGAATTTGTTCAAGTTACATTTGCTCCAGAGATGATTGGATCTTATTTTGGAGAATTTGCACCTACAAGGCAAAAGGTTCAGCATGGTGATCCAGGTATGGGAGCTACAAGGTCTTCGATGTTTGTGCCTCTTAAATAGGAGATTAGATCATGGGAAATAAGTACACTTATAATGGTGTAGATAGTCATAAAACAGCTCGTGCAATGGCAAAAACTCTTAAAATTTCTCCTAAACATTCTGTTGAGATTTGTAGAGAAATAAGGGGAATGAGGCTTAGTAAAGCTAAAGATTATTTGGTTGATGTAATTGAAATGAAGAAAGCAATACCTTTTAAAAGGCATAATAAAAAAGTTGGACATAGAAAAGGATTACAAGGATGGCCTACTGGTAGATACCCTGTTAAAGCTTCTAAGGCAATATTAAAAGTTTTAGAAAATGCAGAAGCGAACGCTGAATACAAAGGTTTAAATATTGAAGATTTATTTGTTGAAAATATTTCAAGTCATAGAGGAATAATCATTAGAGGATTTATTCCAAGAGCTTTTGGACGATCAACACCATTTAATACACCAACAACTCATATTCAAGTGGTTTTAAGGGAGGAATCAAATGATTGAAAAAGATTTTGTCACAAAAGGTCTTAAACGAACCAAGATTGATGAGTATTTGGAAAATAGACTTGAAAGAGCTGGTTATGGTGGAATGAATGTTCAAGTTAATCCTCTTGGTACTATAATTGTTGTTTATGCTGAAAGACCAGGAATGGTAATAGGACGTGGTGGAAAAACTGTTCGTTCAATTACTCAAACTTTAAAAAATAATTTTAATCTTGATAATCCTCAAGTTGAGGTTAAAGAAGTTGATGTTCCAGAACTTAATCCTAAGATTATGGCTCATAAGGTTGCATCTATGTTACAAAGAGGAATGCACTTTAGAAGAGTCGCTTATTCAACAATACGCAGAATAATGGGCGCTGGTGCACAAGGTGTAGAGATCACTATTTCTGGTAAAATAAGAGGTTCAAGATCAGCGACTGCTAAATTCATTGATGGCTACATAAAAAAATGTGGTGAACCATCGGTTAGATTGGTTAAAGAAGGTTTTGCAACTGTTCAATTAAAACCAGGTGTTTTAGGAATATTTGTTAGGATCATGTCTCCAGATGCAGATTTACCTGATAAAGTTGATATTTTAGCTCCAAAAGTTGAAGATATTCAAAAAGAAGCTGAAGAAGATTTGGATGTATCTGTTGATGAACCTATGGAAGCTGAAGAAATTGAAAATTTAGAAAGTCTTGAAGATCTTGATGACGCAGAGTTTGATGATGTTGAGGAAATAGAAGAACTTGTAGACGTTGATGATATAGATTCTGATAATGTTAATGAAGTTTCTGATGATGTTGAAGAAGTTGAAAATAGTAATAATGACTGAATAGAGGTATTTAGATGGCAATTTTAAGAAGTAAAGATATTTGGGAGATGGATATTGAGGATATTCAGGAGAAGTTAGCTGAACTTAAAAAAGAATTGGCCAAGAATGTCTCAAAAAGTTCTGCAGCAGGAGTTAATGAAAACCCTGGCAAAATAAGAGAATTAAAAAGAACTATTGCTCGTGTTATTACGATCATGACTCAAAAACAGAAGGAGAGGTAAATGAAAATTTGTGATGTTTGTGGTCTTCCAGAAGAACTTTGTGTTTGCCAAGAAATTGCAAGAGAAGTTCAAACTGTTAAAGTTTATACTGTAAGAAGACGATTTGGAAAACTTATGACTATTGTAGAAGGTATTGATGAACATGATATTGATATAAAAGACCTTACTAAAGAACTTAAAGCTCGTTGTGCATGTGGTGGAACAGCTAAAAAAGGTCAAATTGAGCTTCAAGGAGATCATAAGAATAGGATTAAAAATGTTTTATCGGATATGGGATTTTCTTCTGATACAATTGAGATTAAGGAAGGTAGAAAGTTAAATAAAAGAAAATTAAGAAAAAAATAAAAGAAAATTAAGCTTCTACTTTAATGGATATAAGGCTTAAATGTTACTTAATTTTTTTGTGGACTTAATTTCTCTCGTACTAAATATAAATATTGATTTATATAAATATTGATTTAAATTAAATATGATTTTATCATAAGAACAGTTGATTTTATTCATGATTCTGTGTCATTTTAAAAAAATAATTGATGTTTATCTACTGAATTTTCAATTGATAAATAATTAAATTAATTGATACTAATAAATTGATAAATAATAAAAAAAAATTTTTAAAAATGCAAATTTTGGTCTGAATTTAGCTTGAACCGTATATGGAGTATATACATATACATACATACACAATTTAATTGCGAGTATTGGCTATTTTGATAGGGATTGTTATGATAACTTCAAGAAACATATTTCGTCATGAGTTAATAGGGTTGTATCTTGAAGTTGTGGACAGTTCTAATAAATCGTTAATTGGATTATGTGGAAATGTTGTAGATGAGACAAAAAAAACTTTATCTATTGATGTAAGTTATGAAACTAAAGATAGTACTGCTAAAAATTGTTTAAATCAAGATAGTTCTTTAAATCAAAATTTGGTTTTAGATAGTCAGAAAATGATTCCCAAGAAAAATTCGATTTTTCATTTTAAGATTCCAAATGGTAAATGGGTTGAAATTGAAGGAAAAGCTTTAGTCAGCTCTCCAGAAGATAGAATTAAAAAAAAATTTAAAAAGATATAGCTAAAATTTAAAAAGATATAGCTGATGATAAAAATGATTGGATTAGACGTTCCAGAACCAGAAAATGTATGTAATGATCCTAACTGTCCATTTCATGGGATTTTACCTGTTAAAGGACAAATTTTTGAAGGTATAGTTGGTAGTAATAGGGCAGATAGGACGATTACTGTAGAAAGAAGTTATTATAAGTTTATTCAAAAATATGAGAGATATGAAAAAAGAAAATCTAAAATTAGTGTTCATAAGCCTGATTGCTTTAATGTCAACATTGGAGATTCTGTAAAAGTTGCAGAATGTAGACCTTTAAGCAAAACAAAACATTTTGTTTTGGTGGAAGTATTGAAGGAGATGAGTGAATGAAACCAATTAAGTCAAATGTTTCCAAATCTCTACCTATTGGTGCCAATCTTCAATGTGTTGATAATACTGGGGCTCGTGAGATTGAAATAATCGCTGTAAAGGGTTATAAAGGAGTCCGTAGACGTCTTGCTTCAGCTGGTGTAGGAGATCTTATTGTCGCTTCTGTTAAAAAAGGAACAGCAGATATGAGGCGTGAAATAGTTAATGCTATTGTTGTAAGGCAAAAAAAAGAATATAGACGTGTTGATGGTTTACGATTAAAGTTCGAAGACAACGCTGCTGTTATAATAACTCCAGAAGGGGTTCTTAAGGGGTCTGAAATAAGAGGTCCTGTAGCTAAAGAAGCTGCTGATAGATGGTCAAGTGTTGGTAGTGTTGCGAGCATTTTAGTTTAAGGTGATTTAATGTCAAAACAACCAAGAAAACAAAGAAAAGCTCTTTACAACGCACCATTACACACTCGTAGAAAAAGAATGGCTGTTAATTTAAGTAAAGACTTACAAGAAGATTATGGTAGAAGATCTTTATCTATTAAGTCTGGAGACAAAGTTAAAGTAGTTCGTGGAGATTTTAGAGATTATGAAGGAAAAGTAGAGAAAGTTGATTATAAAAATTATAGAGTCCTTGTCGCTGGTGTCACCAAAAATAAGACAGATGGTACAAGTGTTTTCTTACCAACACACCCTTCAAATCTTGTAATTGTTGATGCAGATATGAAAGATGATTTCAGAAATAAAATTATAGATAGGAAGGTATAGTATGGCCAATATGGGATCAAGAAGGCATTTAAAGAGATTTAAAGCACCAAAAAATTGGAACATCCACCCAAAGGAAAAGAAATGGACTGTTAAACCCTCTCCTGGTTCTCATTCTATTGAAAATTCTTTGTCTTTATTAATCGTTGTAAGAGATATATTAAAATTAGCAGACAATGCGAGGGAAGCTAAAAGGATCGTTAATACTGGTAATATTGTAGTGGATGGTAGAGTTATTAAAGATTATAAGTTTCCTGTTGGATTTATGGATGTAATTCAAATTCCAAAAACTGAAGAAGTTTACAGGGTTCTCCCTGATTTAAAAGGTAGGTTAACTCTTCATCCTATCCCTGCTGAGAATGCTAATTTTAAATTATGCAAGGTTTCTAATAAAACCATGTTGAAAAAGGATTTAAATCAACTTAATTTACATGATGGTAGGAACGTAATCTCTGATGAAGTGGTTAATGTTGGGGACGTTGTTAAGTTACAGATTCCTAATCAAGAAATCTTGGATGTTTACAATTTCCAAGAAGGTGCAATTGTTTTAGTGACTGATGGTAAACATACTGGAGAAATTGGTTTTATTAAGGAGGTTATAATTAATAAATCTTCTAATAAGAATACAGTTTTAGTTGAAAATGATAAGAAAAAAGAATTTTTAACCTTGAAAGATTATGCATTTGTTATAGGTAAAGATGGTCCTGAAATTTTATTTCCTGGGGGTAGTTAGATGAATCCTATGGAAAATGTTGTTATATCCAAGACCACTTTAAATATAGGTGTTGGTGAATCTGGAGAAAGGTTATCAAGAGCCATTAGTTTATTAACAGATTTAACTGGACAAAAACCTGTTAAAACTTTTTCTAAAGTTACTAATCCTGAATTTGGCATTAGAAAACGTCAACCTATTGCGTGTAAAGTAACTCTTCGTGGAGAAAAGGCAGATGATGCTATTAAATTGGTTTTGGATGGTATTGGAAATAATATAAATAAGTCCCAATTTGATGATCAGGGAAATCTTTCTTTTGGAATAGCTGAGCATATTGATATGCCTGGTATTAAATATGATCCAGACATAGGGATTTTTGGAATTAATGTGAATATTACTTTTGAAAAGCTAGGATATAGAATTAAACGTAGAAAGATACGAAAAAGTAAAATTCCTACAAGACACATGGTTAAAAAAGATCAAACCATCAGATATATGGAAGATAATTTTAAGGTTAGTATTGAATAATTCTAACGTATGGATAGTAGCTGAGTGGCTATTATTTGATCAAACTTTTCTTTAGTGAGAACTTAAAACTAGAGGAGGAATTTATTCCTCGTTTTATGCTTCGTTTAAAGGTTTGTATCGATATTTAAAGTAAAGGTGATATTTTGCCGAGAAAATATGGGAAAGCATCAAGAAAATGTAGTAGATGCGGGGATCACTCTGCAATGATAAGAAGATATAATCTCATGTTATGCAGACAATGTTTTAGAGAACTTGCCCCGAAAATAGGATTTAAAAAATATAATTGAGGTGTATCTATGGTTCTTATGGATCCACTTGCCAATGCTCTTACTAACATTAGGAACAATGAACTGCAGGTTAATAGTTCGTGTATTATTGTTCCTGCTTCTAAACTTATTGGACAAGTTTTGACTACGATGAAAGTTGAGAATTACATTGATGAGTTTGAATATATGGATGATGGGAAAGCAGGAAAATTCTTAGTTGAATTGGAAGGTAACATCAATCAATGTGGTGTTATTAAACCTCGTCATTCCGTTAAAAAAGATGAATTTGAAAAGTTTGAAAAAAGATATTTACCAGCTAAAAATTTTGGTATATTAATTGTTACCACTCCTGAGGGGATAATGACTCACTCAGAAGCGAAAAAAAAGGGAATTGGTGGTAGATTGCTGGCTTACATGTACTAAGGTGATAAAATGGTATTAGCTGCGATTATTAAAGAAAAAATTTCAATTCCTGAAGACGTTGAGGTTAACATGGAAAGTACCAATATAGTTATCAAAGGGCCTAAAGGGGAAGTATCAAGGAAATTTAATTATTCTAATATTTCCATTGAGAAAAATGAAGATAATCTATCTTTATCCTCTAGATTTCCTAAAAAAACAGACAAGTCTATGATGGGTACAACTAAAGCACATTTATCAAACATGATAACTGGTGTGACTGATGGATTCACTTATCACATGAAAATAGTTTTTGCTCATTTCCCTATGACCGTTAAGGTTGGGGATTATAAAGTCACGATTGAAAATTTTATTGGTGAAAAACATCCAAGAACCGCTAAAATTGTAGGTTCTGCAAAAGTTAATGTTAAAGGAGATGAAGTTTTAGTTTCTGGTATCAACAAAGAAGATGTTGGTCAAACTATGGCTAATTTGGAACAGGCTACTAAAATTAAAGGAAAAGATCCTCGTGTTTTCCAAGACGGTATATATCTTGTAAGTAAAAAGGAATAGCTGGTGATTTAATGAATAAAAAATTTAAAAGGCAAGAATATGCAAGATATAAAAAATTAGGTATAAAATGGAGAAAACCAAGAGGAAAATCCAGTAAAATGAGGAGATATGAAGCTGGAAAGCCTGCAATGCCTTCTATTGGATATGGTTCTAATAAATTAACAAAAAATCTTCATCCATCTGGTTTTAAAGATGTGCTTATTCATAACCTCAATGATTTAGAAAAATTAAATCCATCTACTGAAGCAGCGAGAATTGCAGCTTCAGTTGGTAATAAAAAGAAATTTACAATTGTAGAAAAGGCAAAAGAGTTAGGTATTAAGGTACTAAATAAAAAAGTATTTCCAAAAAATCCTAAGTCTAAGGTTTCAAAGTCTACCACCATTGAATCTGAAGAAGATGAGTACGTAGTTGAAGATTGAATATACTGTTGTAACATTTAAAAGAACTTATAATAATTTTTTTGCTTGATACGATTATTTAAAAGCTATTTTAAAGTACTTTGTATGTGTTTTATTATCATAAGTAAATAAAATTTAATAAGACGTTT
Source organism: Candidatus Methanovirga aequatorialis (assembly GCA_031282205.1). GTDB lineage: Archaea > Methanobacteriota > Methanobacteria > Methanobacteriales > Methanobacteriaceae > Methanovirga > Methanovirga aequatorialis. Next base: position 10,188 of record JAITEE010000018.1, read on the forward strand.
AGATTTTGCAGATAATAGTTTAAATTCACATTTTTTTTAGGTTATTGGATTATCATGATATATTAAATGGTTGTGTAGTGTAACCTAATAACTGGATGTTATATGATGAATTATAGCTTTTAATTCATGTTATTAAGTTTATTATAATGTGTGATTAATAATTTAATTAATATTGGAGTGATTATTGTGAATCTCACAACTCAAAAAAGGTTAGCTGCAAGCATACTTAAAGTTGGGATTAATAGAGTGTGGATTAATCCAAAAAAAATCGAAAAGGTGTCTGGTGCTATGACTCGTGAAGATGTTAAGGTACTAATACTTTCAGAGATTATAAAGGCTAAACCTAAAAGGGGAATTAGTAGCTACAGATCTAAAAAATTAGCTACTCAAAAGCAGAAAGGGCGAAGAAAGGGAAGAGGTAGTATTAAAGGAGCAAAAAATGCCCGTAATCCTAAGAAAAAGGCATGGATGACAACTATTCGGGCTTTAAGAAGAGATCTTAAATCCATGCGTGAATCAAAGGAAATAGATTCTACCACGTACCGTAAGTTATATAAAATGGCTAAGGGCGGTGCTTTTAAAAGTAAATCTTATATGAAAACCTATGCTAAGGATCATGACTTGAATAAATAGGAGGAATTTATTTGGCACACGGATCAAGATATAGATTACCATTTAAAAGAAGAAGAGAAGGAAAAACTGATTATGGTAAAAGAATAAAATTAATAGATTTAAATAAGTACAGACTTGTAGTTAGAATTTCTAACTCTAATGTAATTGTACAAATAATTTCTGTAGGAGAGAATGGAGATGAAACCATCACGTCTGCTCATTCTAAAGAATTACAACGATTAGGATGGCTTGGAGGATCCAAAAATATAAGTGCTACTTATTTAACTGGTTATATCTGTGGTAAAAAAGCACTTAAATCTGATGTTGATGAAGCTATATTAGATATTGGTTTAAAAAGGGCGATTAAAAATTCAAAAGTTTTCGCCGCACTTAAAGGTGCTGTTGATGCAGGATTAAATGTTCCTCATGGAGAATTTATTCTACCTAATGAAGATAGAATTTCTGGTAAGCACATTTCTGACTACGCCGAGAGTTTAAGTGATGAGGATTTAAAGAAGAAATTCTCCAAGTACTTAGAAAGAGGATTAAAACCCGTTGATTTACCTAAACATTTAGATGAAATTAAAGATAAAATCAATAGAGAGTTTTAATTACGAGGTTATATTTATGAGTTTTAATATAGAAGATTGGGAACCTAAAACAAAACTTGGAAACATGGTTAAGGAAGGAACCATAACGGATATTGATGAAATTTTTGAAAAAGGTTTACCAATAATGGAATTAGAAATTGTTGATACGTTACTTCCAGATTTAGAAGAGGAAGTTATGGATGTTAATCTTGTTCAAAGAATGCACAAATCTGGAAGAAAAGTTAACTTTAGGGTAATCGTTGCAGTTGGTAATAAAGATGGTTACGTTGGCTTGGGTCAAGGCAAAGCTAAAGAAGTAGGTCCAGCTATTCGTAAAGCTGTTGATAATGCGAAATATAATATTATTAAAGTTAAAAGAGGCTGTGGAGATTGGGGTTGTGTATGTGGTAGGCGTCATACCGTTCCTTTTAAAGTTGATGGTAAAACTGGTAGTGTGAGAGTCACTTTAATTCCTGCTCCAGCAGGTGTGGGTCTTACTATAGGTGATGTTGGTAAAACCATTATGAAACTTGCAGGTTTTCATGATTTATGGTCTCAAACAAGTGGTCAAACTCAAACAACTGTAAATTTTGCTAATGCTACTTTTGAGGCATTAAAAAATTTAAACAAATTTAAATCAACTGAAAAAGTGATTAGAGATGCAACTGCACTTTCATAGAGAGGAGATGATTTAAATGTTTTTTGTAGTTAGAGTTAGAGGAACTACTGGTGTAAGAAAGGATATTGCTAATACTTTAAATATGTTAAGACTTAATAGACTAAATCATGGAGTTTTGATTCAAAATAATCCGAGCTACAAAGGTATGCTCCAAAAGGCAAAAGATTACATTACTTGGGGAGAAGTTGACCATGAAGTGTTAATGGATGTAATATCTAAAAGAGGAAAGTTAACTGGTAATGTGGCTGTTACTGATGAGTATATTAAAGAGAATACGGATTATTCTTCTATTAAAGAGTTAACAAACGCTTTATTAAGTGTTGAAATTAAAACTGAAGATGTTGATATGAAACCAGTTTTCAGATTACATCCTCCAAGAAAGGGATATGAGGGAGTTAGACGGTCTTTTAACGAAGGTGGATCTTTAGGATTTAGGGGAGACTCTATTAATGCTCTTTTAAAAAAAATGATTTAATGGTGAGAAAATGATTAGGACTAAACGTAAAATAAATAAATTAAGAGGTTCAAGATCTAATGGTGGTGGATGCACTAAAAAAAGACGAGGTGCTGGTCATAAAGGTGGTAAGGGTAGAGCTGGAGGAAAAAAACACCACTGGTCTTGGATTGTTAAATTTGATCCTAACCACTATGGTAAATATGGCTTCAAAAGAAATAAAACTACTGTTAATAGGGTTAATCCTGTTAATTTAGATTTTTTAGATGAAAAATCTGAAAAATTTTTAAAGGATGGCAAAGCATCCAAAGAAGGAGATTCCATCGTTATTGATGTTACAGATTTAGGTTATAATAAGGTTTTAGGGAATGGTAAATTATTAAAACCGTTGATTATTAAATCACCTTCTTTTTCAAAGTCTGCTGTGGAAAAAATCCAAGAAGCTGGTGGAGAAGCCATAGTAACTTAATTCAAATTGTTTAGATTTAGTTAAGGATATTTTATGGGAGAGAATAAGATGTTTCTGGAGAAATTTAAACCTTTATTTTCTTTGATACCTCAAGTTAAGGTACCTATTCATAGACAAGGGTTTAAAGATAAAATCAAATGGACGGGTATTATTTTAATATTGTACTATTTTCTATGTCAAATACCTTTATATGGTTTAAGTAGTGATGCTATTGACAATTTTGCACAACTAAGAGCAGTAATGGCTGGTAGCTTTAATTCTATATTGACCTTAGGTATTGGACCGATCGTTACGTCATCTATCGTTCTTCAGGTTCTTGTTGGAACTAAGATGTTAAACTTAGATCTTTCAAAGCATGAACATAAATCTCTGTTTCAAAGCACACAGAAAATTCTCGCAATACTTGTGACGATTTTTGAAGCTGTTGTTTTGGTTAAAACAGGAAACTTACCACCTATAAATTCAAGCTATGAAGGGATAATGATAGGTCAACTTGTTGTGGGAGCTATTTTGATCTTGTACTTAGATGAAGTTATTTCAAAGTGGGGTTTTGGAAGTGGTATAGGACTTTTCATTGCTGCAGGTGTTTCACAAGAAATTATTATTAAATCTTTGAACTTCCTACCTTCCGCAGCTTCTCCAGGACAAATGCCAGGAATGGTTCCAGGGTTTATTCAATCCATTATTTCAGGGTCTCCAGACCCATCAAGACTTTTACCTTTATTCGCCACAGTCGTCGTGTTCTTAATTGCGGTATATGGTGAAAGTATGAGAATAGAAATCCCTATTTCTCATGGACAAATGAGAGGACATGGAAGAATTCGTGGAAACGTAGGTAAATATCCTCTTAAATTTATATATGCAAGTAACATGCCAGTCATACTAACCAGTGCACTACTCGTTAATGTGACCCTTCTTGCAAATGTTTTTCAAAGAATTGGCTTCCCTATTTTTGGACATGTTTCTAAGGGACAACCTATTGATGGTATTGCGTTGTATCTTACTACACCAACTTTTAGTATTTTGTTAACAAATCCATTAAGAGTGTTGGTTTATGGAATATTTTTCATGGGTTCCTGTATAATTTTCTCTATTTTATGGGTAGAAATTGGTGGATTAGGTGCTGATAAAATTGCTGAACAACTCCATAGCTCGGGTATTCAGGTTCCTGGTTTTAGAAGTAGCAAAACTCAGCTTAAAAAAATGTTAAAGAGATATGTACCTGCATTAACTGTCTTAGGAGGAGCATTTGTAGGATTGCTTGCTTTTGGTGCTGATTTAACAAGAGCTGCTGGTGGAGGTACTGGTGTTTTGCTTACGGTCGGTATCGTCTATAAACTTTATGAAGAGATTGCTCAAGAACAACTTATGGATATGCATCCAATGTTAAAGAGATTTTTAGAGTAGTCGATTTTTATATGGGTTAAATAAATTTGATTTTATCAATAAAATCGTAGAGTTGGTTTGTAACTGTAGTTGATTATAAATATGGTTTAAAAAATAAAAATATATTATTTAATCGTAGTTGTATGGTTTAAATAGAATGTATAATTTTTGTATATATTAAAATAAAAAGTGATTATGGGGGATTAATTTGAAATTAGCTGTTTTAACTGGAATTCCAGGTTCTGGGAGTACAACGGTTCTTAATAAAACTTTAGAAGAAGTTGATTATCTTCATATAAATTATGGAGATGCAATGGTAGAGATAGCTAAAGAGGAAGATATGGTTAACAATAGAGATGAACTTAGGAAGCTATCTCCAGATGTTCAAAAAAAACTTCAACTCCTTGCAGCGAAGAAAATTAAAGAAAAATCAGAAAGTGAAAATGTTATTGTGGACACTCATTGCACTATAAACACTCCTGCAGGTTTTCTTCCAGGACTTCCTGAATGGATTTTAAAAGAACTGAAACCAGATATGTTTATCGTCGTTGAGGCAAATCCTGATGAAATTTTAATTAGAAGGCTATCTGATGATACAAGAGATCGTGATAAAGAAATGACGAAAATCATTGCGTTGCATCAAGAAATTAATAGAGCAACTGCTATGACTTATGCTACATTAACTGGAGCCACTGTTAAGATATTAGAAAATCATGATAATGAATTGGATATAATCGTTTCTAAGATGGTGGAAACATTAAATATTTAAGTCTTATATATTCAAATGGGATACATTTAAATTTTATAGATTTTAAGGTGATGATATAAATGATGGATATTTTAGGATCAATTTTCAGTTCTTTTGATCAGGTTTTCAATCCAATAATTGCTTTAGATCCTAATCCAAAGAATCCATTATTGACCATATTTCTCATAGCATTTTTAATATCTCTTTTTACAAATCTTGCTCAAAAATATTTGATGGATCATGAAAAGTTGGATAGTATGAAAGAAAAACAATCTGAGTTTCAGAAAAGAATGAGTGCTGCTCGTAAGTCTGGTGATCCTAAGGAATTGAGTAAATTACAGGCAGAACAACAAGAATTCATGAAAATACAAAGCGAGGTAATGATGATGTCTTTCAAACCTATGTTGGTTACTGCCGCTCCAATTTTATTGTTTTTTTGGTGGATAAGAGGCTCTGCACTTTCTCATGTTTATGTTTCATTTCCAACATTTCCTTACTGGGCTGTTTTAACTCCTCTTTGGCATTCAATAGGCATATATGGTGGAGCCCCTGATTTAAACGTAGTATTTAGCTTTGTTGGATATTATCTACCTAACGTTGTGGGATGGTTTGGTTGGTACTTTTTGTGCGTCTTTGCATTGTCTAACGTTGTTAGGAAGTTGGTTGGTTTAAAATCATCATTTTAAAGGTGATATTATTATAAAAATGATATAAAAAAAATAAAACTTTAAAGTTTAAAGATTAACTTTAAAAAGGTCATTGAATATAAAATTACCTATGCTTTATTGAAATCTTAAAATTGAGAGTAATGAAGTTAATGAGATTAAAATAATAAAATTAATGAGTTATTAAAATTAAAAAATGACTGTTATTATTTATATATTTAAGAAGGTGACAGAATGCCACAGTTAAGGTATAGATCTAGATCATATAGAAGGACTTTTAAAAGAACTCCTGGTGGAGTTACTGTTTTAAGATATAAAAAGAAAAAACCAAGTAAGCATGTATGTGCTGAATGTGGTAAAGTTTTACATGGTGTTCCAAGAGGAAGACCTTATCAAATAAATAAATTGGCAAAATCTAAAAAAAGACCTAATAGACCATTTGGAGGATATTTATGTTCTGAATGTGCCAGAAAGGTATTTAAATCTGAGGCAAGGGCATAATGATTATTACTATTGGCGGATTAGCAGGTACTGGGACTACTACAGCTGCAGATGCATTATCTAAAAAACTTAATATTCCATTTGTCTCTGCAGGAGATATTTTTAGGCAAATGGCTAAAGAATCTAAGATGTCTATTTTGGAATTTGGTGATTTTGCTGAAAATAATGCTGACGTGGATATTGAAATAGATAACAGGCAGAAGAAATTGGCTGCAGACTATGAAGATCTTATTGTAGAAGGTAGACTTTCAGCCTATTTCATTGAAGCCGATCTCAAAGTTTGGATGATTACTCCGTTTGATATTAGAGTTCAAAGAATCTGTGAAAGGGAATCCAAATCTTTTGATTTAGCATCTGGGGAAATTAAAATCCGCGAAGATAGTGAAGCTAAAAGGTATTTAGAGATACATAATATTGAAATTAATAACTTAAATTTGTATGATTTAATATTGAATACTAACAGTTTTAGTCCTGATGGTATAACTGAAATCATAAGTTCAACATTGAAGGTGATATAAAATGGCATCAATTGAAGTAGGAAGAGTTTGTATTAAAACTGCTGGAAGAGAGGCAGGAGAGAAATGTGTAATTTTAGACATTGTTGATAAAAATTTTGTAGAAGTTGTAGGAACTTCTGTTAAGAATAGAAGATGTAATATAGATCATTTGGAACCTACCGATAAAACTTTAGAGGTTTCTGATGATTTAAATATTGTTAAAAGATCTTTAGAAACCTTATGATCCTAATTTTTAGAAATATTAGAGATTTGATTCCCCTACCTTTTTAATTACAACTCTTTTTTTTAATCTTTGAGAGGTGGTCAAAACTAATTTTTTTTAAGAAAAAATTTTCTTATTTTCTAAATTAAAGCATTTTTAAAGCTTTTTAATTTTAAAATTTAGACTTTTGTCCACCTCTCTCTTTTAAAGTTTGTTTCTTTAAAGTTTTTACTCTCGCTTAAAGATCTTAAAATTTTTAGAATAAAATATTATATGATCTTAATCGATCAATTGTTTAACATGAGGATGTTATGAAAGAAATTGTTGTTAAGTCTAAAAGTAAAACAAATCCTGAATATGGTAATATTCCTGCAAAAAGACCTATTATTGAGTATTTAGATAAAGGAGTGATTAACTTAGACAAACCCCATGGTCCAACTTCTCATGAAATAGATTCTTGGGTTAAAATAGTTCTAAATCTTGAAAAAACAGGTCATGGAGGTACTTTAGATCCTAAAGTTACAGGAGTTTTGCCGATTGGTTTAAATTCGGCTACTCGTGTAATGCAACTTTTATCTTTGGCATCTAAGGAATACGTTTCAATGATGACTTTACATGACGAGGTTGAAGAGGAGAGAATTCACAATATATTTAATGAGTTTCAAGGAAAGATTTATCAAATTCCACCAATTAAATCAGCTGTTAAGAGAGAGTTAAGAGTTAGAAATATTTATGGTGGTGAGATATTGGAGATCTCTAAGAGGAATGTTCTTTTTAAAATAGATTGTGAAGCTGGAACCTACGTAAGAACATATTGTCGTGATATTGGTGAGGCGTTAGGTGTTGGAGCACACATGGCAGAACTTAGAAGAGTTCGTGTTGGTCCATTTGATGAACATAACAATCTTATCACATTACAAGATTTAACCGATGCTTTCTATTATTGGAAAGAAGAAAATAAGGAATTATATCTTCGAAATGCTGTGATTCCAATGGAAAAAGCTACAGAACATTTACCAAAAGTCATTATTAAAGATTCTGCCGTTGAAGCAATTTGTAATGGTGCCAATTTGGCATCTGGCGGTATAAATGCACTTTCTCCTGAAATAAAAAAATATCAAAGAGTAATCATTGAATCTATGAAAGGAGAGTTGGTTGCATCTGCACGATCACTTTTTAGCTTTGAAGAAATAATCATCTCCGACTCTGGAATAGTGTTTGATACAGAGAAGGTTTTCATGAAACCTGGAGTTTATCCTCAAATGTGGCGATAAAAATCCAATTACTGGCCCTTCTCTACAACGATGATTTTTAGTTATCAATTCTTAAATGATTTAATTTTAATGGTTCATAACTTTAATTTAGTTTATGGAACAATCGAATGATCACATGATGAAAAACGAACCTTTTGAAGAAGAGTATATTTTTGAAAAGTTGAAAGAATTTAAATCTCAAGATTTAACCTATTCTTCTGGAAGAATATTAGGATCGATGTGTAGTGAACCCCATCCATTATCTAAAAAAGTTCATATGGATTTTTTAGAATCTAATCTTGGAGATCCTGGGTTGTTTGAAGGAACAAAAGCTATTGAAGAAGAGGTTATAAAGATGATAGCTTCATTTTTATCCCTGGACAGGCCCTATGGTAACGTTGTGACGGGTGGAAGTGAGGCAAATATAATGGCGATGAGATCGGCTCGTAATCTCTATAAGGAAAAAAATGGTATAAAAAATCAAACTGCAGAATCTTTTGAAGTTATTCTTCCAAAATCGGCTCATTTCTCATTTAAAAAAGCTTCTGACATGTTAAGTTTTAAATTAATTGAGATAGATCTAGATGATGAATACAGGATGGATGTAGAATCCGTTAAAGAAAGTATTAATAAGAACACGATAGCTATTGTCGGTGTTGCAGGAACAACAGAGTTGGGGATAATAGATCCCATTGAGGAGTTATCCAAAATAGCAATTGATAATGACATTTATTTGCATGTTGATGCTGCTTTTGGGGGATTTTCAATTCCATTTTTAAATGATATTGGTTATAATCTTCCTAATTTTGATTTTTCAAATGAAGGTGTTTCTTCTATTACAATAGACCCACATAAAATGGGTTTAACTGTAATACCTGCAGGCTGCATTGTTTATAGAAAAAAAAATTATTTGGATTTAATAAGTGTTGATTCTCCTTATTTAACAGTTAAAAAACAGTCAACAATCGTAGGTACAAGATCTGGTGCAACGTCTGCAGCTACTTGGGCAATGTTAAAATACATGGGAAGAGAAGGATACAGTGAGTTAGCCAATGGTTGCATGATCAACACGAATTTTTTAGCCGATGCTCTATTTAAAGAAGGATTTAATCTGATTACAAAACCACAACTTAATATAGTCAGCTTTAATCATCCAAAAATAGAAACAAATGATTTAGTTAAATCTATAGAAGATAAATCATGGAAAGTTTCAATAACATCATATCCACGAGCTATTAGAATTGTTGTCATGCCACATATAAAACATACTCATCTCATGGAATTTATGAGAGACTTAAGAGAAATTAAAAAAGAATTTGATGTTTAGTAAACTATAAATCCTAATTCATTACCCAAAAAAGAAAATAAAAACACTTCAAATTCACCGTTAGAAACTGTTAAAGAATTTTGACAACCTATGATTTCATTAATGCAAGTCAAGTTTTCTGTTATGAATTGAATATGAACGTATTCTATAATTTCGGTTTATATAGTGATTAGTATATTTTATAATTTTATTTTTTCTTTATTTTTATAGCAAACTATTGTTGTGAAAATTTAATTATTCTAATATAATAACTTTGATATTTTTTTAGTGTGATTTTTTTTTATGGTAGTTTGCTACCCTTAAATAGCTTTATTTTTTTTATGGTTTTATTAAGTTCATAGAGAGAGAGAGAGAGAGAGCAAATGATTAATTTTAGAGGATGTATTAGATAGGCTATAAGATGAGAATAAAATCGAAACATTTATAAGATAATAAAATTATAGTGTATCATAGAGAATTTCCTGAGG
>JAITEE010000058.1 GCA_031282205.1 Candidatus Methanovirga aequatorialis
AAATTCAAAATAAATAATTTTTAATAAATATTGAATTTCATTAATATTAATAAAAATAGAAGTTAATAGAAATTCTCATGACAATAAAATATCGAAATAATTAAATTGTCATGACACTATAATACACAACAATTTTCATAGACCTTAAAAATCCTTCCATAAAAAGACGATTTCCTCAGTAGAAAGATTCTGTAGTTTTAACCTAAAACAACCACTTATCTGAGTCATCTGCAATGTTAGTTATCGAGTCCGATTTTGGAATGAAGAAAATAGATAAGATTTATAATAAAACTTAATTGGTGTTAATTTGGAAACTAAAAAAAAATCTTTAGAAGAAATTTTTAAAATGAAAGAACATGCAATGAGGACTTTCATTACCAAAATTGAACCCGATAAAATAACAACCAAAGGATATTCACAAGAAGATTTAATAGCCAATTTAACCTATCCAGAAATGATATTTTTACTTCTCAAAAACGATTTACCTTCCAAAAAAGAACTTAAAATGTTTAATCATGTGCTGGTGTCCTTCTGTGATCATGGACTAACTCCTCCAAGTACACAGGCTGCAAGACTAATAACTTCATCAGGTTCTCCTTTAAATGTGGCATTATCTGGAGCGTTGCTTTCCTTTGGAATTAATCATGCAGGAGCAATTGAAAAGGCAATGGATATATTTCAAAATTCACTACGGAACAACGAAGATTTAAACGATGAAGAGATAGATAAAATAGCCATCGATGTCACCAACCAACGTAGAAAAATAAAAAAAAATATACCTGGTTTTGGACACAGGTATCATGACGCCGATCCAAGAGCAAGAAAAATCTTGGAATTAGCCATTGGAGAAGAATGTTTAGGAGTCCATACAAAGTTAGCATTGGCCATTGAAAAGAATTTAGAAGAAAAAAACATTAAGTTAAACATTGATGGGATAAATGCAGGGATTTTATCGGATTTAGGATTTAAACCTGAAGTTGGTATTGGTTTATTTATCATAGGAAGACTTCCAGGTTTAATAGCTCATATTCTTGAAGAGAGAAATGAAGAAAACATTTTCAGAAAACTTTATGAGCTTGAGGAGGTTCCATACGTTGGAGATGAAGATAAAACGTTATGAAGTTAAAGAAGTATGGCATCTTTTTCTACTTGGTTAAGTGTTTTGTTCTCATATAAAACCTGTCCAAGCTCTTCTAATTTATCTATCCCTTTAATTTCCTCTTTAAATAATGGTATTTGGAATATTGACTGATCATGAAACTTTTGACTTATCAATTCTATACGTTTTTGCTGTAGTTTGTATCTTGATTGGCAGAAGTCACAGTTATCAACATCTGGCATCACTTGATTTACGATCACACTATCAACATTCATATTATATTTCTTTAATGCTTCTATTCCTCGTTCTGATTCATAGATTGACATCTCCTCGGGTATTACAACCATTTTAAATGTTGTTTGTTCTGGGTCGCTCATAACCTTTCGTGCTTCTTCTATCTTCCTTTTTGTCTCTTCAAGTTCTAATTGTTCATTATCATCATCTGAAAAAGGCATTAAGTTTTTAAATGTACTTTTCACTGCCGATAACTTGGATCTAACTTTCAACATTTTTCCAACCCACGACTCCATTAAGTCTGGGAAGGATAAAAATCTTAAGGTGTGACCCGTAGGTGCGGTATCAAAAACAACCACATCGTATTCATTTGTTGTCATCACCTGAAGGAATATTTCAAATGCAGCTGCTTCATCTGCTCCTGGTGCTGAAGATGCTAAATCAAGTTGATCTTCAAGCATGTCCAATCCCATTACTTGTTGTGGATCAACGAGTGATTTTTTATTCTTTAACTCTTCTTGTTGTCTTGCCATCGCCACTTCTGGATCGATTTCAACGGCGTATAAGTTTGACATTATCAATCTTGGGTCTGGTCCTATGTACGTCTCAAGTGAATCTGATAAAGAATGTGCTGGGTCTGTTGAGACTATCAAAGTTTTTCTATTATGTTTAGCCAACCAAATAGCTGTTGCTGCAGATATTGAAGTCTTTCCAACACCTCCTTTCCCACCAACAAAAACAAATGTAGTCTTTCCTTCCTTGAATTTGAATATATCTCCTATCCCCATATTCTCACCTTCATGATATTACAAAATTATTTATATATTTTTTAACTAAAATAGAATTTAATAGATCGTGATAAAGACAACTTACCAACAGTTTGAATTTTTATTCATATTCCCATATTTTTATTTTATCTTTTATTTAATTTTTTTAAATATTTATTTAAAATCTTAGATAGTTATAACTTGTCTTAATCAAAAAATATTTATTATGGTGTATTAAATAATGTTTGTAAGTAATAAAAATGTTTAATAATTTATTATAAATATTAAATTTTTAATTAAAGAAATTATAATTAATATTTTTAAAAATAAAAGTATTTTAATGGTTATTTTAATAATTAATAAGTATTTAAATAAAAATTAATTAAAAATAATATTTTAAAATCAAATGAATAATTACAAATATTTTTTATTCCACTATAATTAAAAAAGTAATACCTAAAGAGAGTTTTGTCTTTAGAGAGAACATTATCGTTTGATTGATCATATTTTAAACTTAATTAAGTAGGTATTTTTTATTTATTTAACAATTAAAATACCATCTATAAATAAAAATAAGATAGTTACAATCAACCAAATTAAAAATAAGTAAATTAATAACTTTAAGTTATCTTATTAAAATTATAAGCGAACAGGGATATTTAATTTTTAAATTAAAATCAAATATGATTATAGTCATCTTTGAAAAGTTTATCAATTTATAAAATATTAATATCCAATATAATCTATTTAAATTTAATTTAGAGAATTTTTATAAGAAATAATTAAATTAATAATTGATAAACATTACCGTTATCACTATAAAACGATTGTGTAACGTTCTAATGAAAAAAAATAACATTAAAAATATTATCGATAAACAAATACCAACTTAACCAACAAGTAGAATATGGAATAAGTTAATCGATGATCAGTTCAACATTTCAGATGATTTTCATGTCTATTTTAGCTAAACTTGATTCAAATACAGTAAAAACAGAATTAATAAAATTTATAAAGAAAATAGCTATTGAATCTAATTGTAATACCATGATTTTAGGTTTAAGTGGTGGAATTGATTCTTCCATTGTAGCCTACCTATTAAAAGAAGCGACATCCGTTGAAAATATTTATACCTATCATCTATACAGTTCAACCACTCCTAAGGAAGATACGATCCATGCTCGTTTAATAGCCAAGAAATTCAATTTAAACTATAAAGAAATAGCTATCGACGATGTTTTAGATGAGTATTTAGAAGTTTTTGATACCATCTCCACATTCAGTTCAAATGAAAATCTCAAATTAGCCATTGGTAACCTAAAGGCAAGGATTAGAATGTCCATACTCTATTACTTTGCAAACCTTAAAAATGGTCTTGTTGCTGGAACTGGAAATCGTAGCGAATTGTCAATCGGTTATATGACAAAGTTTGGTGATGGAGGTTGTGATTTTGAGTTGATTGGAGATATTTATAAAAGTCAACTTAAAGATTTAGCCAAATCCTGGGACATTCCCAATGAAATAATTAATAAAGAACCACGAGCTGGTCTATGGGATAATCAAACAGATAAACAGGAAATTGGTATGACCTACGATATTTTAGACCAAGTAATGTACCTAATAGAAGACGAAAAATTAAAAAATGAGGATATTATAAATAAAATGGATATCTCAACATCAGAAATTAATAGAATCCGAAATAAAATTAAAAATAATAAGCATAAAATTCATGTTCCTCAAAGTCCAGAGGTAAATAAAAAATTGTTTTGAGTGAACGAACGTTGTAACTTGATCAATCAATTCAAAGGAATTAGAAATATGATGGTTTTAGTGTATGTAACATGTTCTAATGAAGAAGAATCAATTAAAATAGCTGAAAATCTTTTAAAAGAAAGATTATGCGGTTGTTCCAATATCATAAAAGATATTAAATCCATGTACTGGTGGGAGAACGAGATTGAAAAGGATAACGAATCAATTTTAATACTGAAAACCGTTGAGGACAAGATCGATGAAGTCATTGAAAGAGTGAAGGAACTCCATAGCTATGAAAATCCAGCCATAATCATGTTGCCTGTATTGAAAACATCTGACTCATATTTGAAGTGGATTGAAAATGAGATCAAATAATTCAACCAAACCAGATGAAATGGAGATCTAAAGTGAAAAAAATTTATCTATTCCTTGTAAGTGTTGTACTACTTGTGTCTATGATTTGGCTAATTGGTGTCGATGAAATAATTGAATCAATAAGAACTTCAAACCCCTATTTAATCCTACTTGCGGTAATAGTCCATTTTACCACACTGGTTATTCGTTCAATTCGATGGGGTTACATCATAAACAAAGTTACCGACCTCAAAAACAATTTCATCGTTAAAGTGATAGGTCTTTTTGCAGGAAATATAACTCCAGTACGTACAGGAGGAGAGATCTTTACTGCAGTTGCAGGAAAGGAGATCAGCGGCATAAGCTTATCAACAGGCCTATCAACGGGATTTATTGAAAGACTGTTCGAGGCTTTTGTACCCCTTACACTTCTATTTCTCTGTATTTTCCTACTTCCTAGGACCTTCTTAACTGAATCAAATCAAATAATCTTATCAATAGGTATTCTATCCATCTCAATTTATATAATAATCATATACTTGTTTAATTGGAGAGAAGATTTTTGTCTATATCTCTACAACATCCTACATTCGGTTATTAAATTTCTCCCAATATCAGAGAACTTCTTGGATAGAATGTATGGCAAGATGACCTGTGGATTAAAAGATATGATCAAATACTCCAAAGGGTTCTCCAACAAGAAAAATCTCTTTACAGTGTTCATATTAAGCTCAAGTTCATGTGTTCTTGAATGCCTAAGACTATATCTAATAATAAGAGCATTTAACGTTGACATTCCCTTCTTCGGAGTCATCTTTATCTTCCTCATCGCAGAAATAGCTGGTCTCGTATCATTGTTACCTGGAGGTATGGGCTCATTAGAACTATCAGCGGCACACCTAATAACCCTATTCTCAACACCATTTTCAACCGCAGGAACAATAATACTAATCGACAGATTCATATCCTATTGGATAATCAACCTAATAGGAATAACATTCACACTATACTACACCAACGACATCTTCAAAAGCATTAAAAAAAGTTTAACATGAACAAATATAGAATTTCTATTTTGGTGTGCTATAATGAAAGCCGTTATTTTTTTTTTTTTATATTTGAGAGGTGGACAAAAGTCTAAATTTTAAAATTAAAAAGCTCTAAAAATGCTCTAATTTAGAAAATAAGAAAATTTTTTCTTAAAAAAATTAGTTTTGACCACCTCTCTATTTAAAAACGTTAACTCCTTCAAAATATATTCAAATGTTAGGTTCAAGTGGAAACGCAACAATTAACTTATAGGCATGAAAGTTAAGTTTGCAAGCTTTGAACCTTATAAAATATTTCAATTTTTTTAAAAAAACCAATTATAGTGATAATGGTAATGTTTATCAATTATTAATCTAATTATTTCTTATAAAAATTCTCTAAATTAAATTTAAGTATATTATATTGGATATTAATATTTTATAAATTGACAAACTTTATAAAAATCACTATAATATTATTTTATTTTAAAAAATAAATATACAACCCAAAGATAAAAGGTTGTATTAAATTATCAATGCTGTCAAGCTAATATTTATATTACTTTGAATATAAATTTTTGTATTGATTTAGGGTGTAAAAATTGGAGTTTTTTAAAAATCAACACTTACTTATAAAGAAAACGTCAAAAATTGAAAAAATTCCACAAAATTTTACAGTCTCATCAATACAAACATATTAACTTGACAGCATTGATTAAATTATTTAATTATATATTTTACTTAATTTGAATATTTAAACTCTTTGTACTGTGCATTACCATTAGTATCATAATAATATACATCCGCTGACTGATCATAACCAGAAGTATCTGCTGCTATGAAAAGACCACGACTCCAATCAAGATCATTAATATAATACCAAGGAGTGCTACTACCACCTTCTTCAGTTAAATAGAATTTGGCTTGATGACGACTATTATATGCAGGATCCCAATAACTGCTTTCATGGGAATGTTTATTTAATATATTAAACTTCTCCCTATCATAATTATCATTCAATTTACACCATATAAAAGTTCGATCATCATCATTTGTAAATCCATTATCAATATCATTAGTTAAAGTTATTGCCTGATTTTTCCAGCCTGTTTGACTTAAATAAACGAATTTACCTGATTCAATATCACTGAATCCTTCCCAAGCAGACACACTACCTATACTAATACTACTTGCAATCATCAAACTAATGATGATTAAACTTATTAATTTACTTTTCATTTTTTATCACTCCATTTATTTTTATTTTATTTTTATTTATTTCAACTAAATACTCTATTTAAGCTAGGAATAATCCAAAATCATTATGACATTGGTTTACTTCAGTCATTACAGGATTCATAATATTCACCTCTTTTTTTATATTTAGTTAATAGCTAATTAATTATAGTTTCAAATTTAAATGTAATCATTGGAAGAACCTTGCCCACAACTTTGCAATTCAGTTATTACAGGATTCATAATATTCACCTCCTTTTTTATTTATCATACAAAATTTTCAAATTTAATCATAATTAAAACATCTTTTCCACAACTTTGCACTTCAATCATCACTTATTAATTATAATTTCAAATTTAAATGTAATCATTGGAAGAACCTTTTCCACAACTTTGCAATTCAGTCATTACAGGATTCATACAGTTCACCTCCAAATTATTTACAATCATTAAGCAATGCTGCCAAGTTAATATGTTTGTATTCATAAGTAATATAAATATTAACTTGACAGCATTGACTCTTCACGCTATGTTTAACTATAATCTGTAATGATACATATATATAAATGTTCGTATCGATGATGTTGATATGACCTAAAAGTACCTCATTTTTCATTTTTCAAACTAAAATCAGCCCCTCAATACTTTCTACAAAAAAAATGGCATTTCCAAAAGAATAAACAAAATTTCGGCTTTGTAGAAATCATGTTAAGTATGACAGGATCACATATTAAGTATTAACAAACCAAAAAATTAATGTACGTGTATAATAGAATTAATAAAATATTA
>JAITEE010000191.1 GCA_031282205.1 Candidatus Methanovirga aequatorialis
AATTCTACATTTGGTTTTTCGTTTCCACCTAAAAAATGTCGTGCATAGCTTGACAATGATTCAATGTAACGTCGTTTTCCTTCTTCATATATTGTATTAAATGCTAAAGAACTCTTTCCTGACCCACTAACCCCTGTTATAATTACAAACATATTTTTTGGAATTGTAACATCAACATTTTTAAGATTATTTTCCTTAGCTCCCTTAACTATAATTTGATCCATAGAATTAATTATAATTCTGTATATTATTTAAAAATAATAGTAATAAAATGTAAGTTATAATAAATATAACTATAGGGGTATAGTTTAATGGTAGAACAACAGCCTTCAAATTTGTTTATGTGGGTTCAATTCCTGCTACCCCTGCCAAATCATTTTTTTATATAAAGACCTACGTGTATTTCATTCTTATATTTGCATATTCAAATATAATTAAATAAGGTATATGAAAGTTGTTAACAATGCATCGTTAAAAGATATCTTTAATACTTCGATATATGATTTCAATAATTTTAAAAAAGATAAATTACACGAGATTTGTCCTTATACTGCAATGTTCCCACCCAAACTTGCTAATTCATTGATAGAAAATTATTCAACCACAGGGCAAACTGTATACGATCCGTTTTCCGGAAGAGGTACAACCTTACTACAATCAAGATTATTAAACAGAAAAGCATATGCATCTGATTTAAATCCATTGGCCTTAGTATTATCAAAAGCAAAATCTAAAAAGATTTCCATAAATTTAATTAATAAACGAATTAATGAATTAGAAAAAACATATGCTAATTCTAAAAAAATAATAATTGATTATTTGGATTATGAATATATGAAAACATATTTTTCTGATGAAATCTATAACCAATTGATTTTTGTTAAAAATTTAATAGGAATTAATTGAAAAAATAACAATCCAATCGATACATTTATTTTATCGTGCATCTTAGGAATTATCCACGGACCGACACGAAAAGATGGAACTTCGATGTTTCTTTCTGTTGGTATGAGTAATACAAATGCAATGTCGAAAAATTATGTCGATAAATATGTATTATCTCATAATCTTAAATTCCCCACCAACAATAATTTATTTGATAAAATAAGATATAAAATTTCAAAAATTTCAAAAACATCTATTCAAATGGCAAATAATGCAAAATTTAAAATGTTTGATGCGTTAAAGTGTAATCTCTGTTTTAATAATATAAAATTTGACTTGATTTTGACTTCTCCTCCGTATTTAAATATTTATAGTTATACTCGAGAAAATTGAATCCGTTTATGACTACTTGGTTTTAAAAGAGAAGGTATCTCAAACGCTATCAAACTTGATGATTCTCATAAATACGAACAATATAAAGAATTTTTAATTAAATTTATGAATTCTGCCGGTAAAACGTTGAGCGATAATGGCAAATTAATTCTTGTGATTGGTGATGTCGAGGGACAATATAATTTCAAAACATTATGAGACGAAATTAAATATAATGTTCATTTCGAAATGGTTGATAATTTTCAAGATAATAAAGCTGAATATAAGTCCACTAGGAAAAACGGTACTAAGGCCGGCAAAGCTACGCGTATCGATAATATATGTATTTTTAAAAAATGGAAATAATAAAATTAGATATAAATAAAATTTTTGTATGAGATCTTAATCCTCGTTTTATTAGTGCGCAAGATATAGATTTTCATAATATCAAAATCGATTATGACGATGATTTTCCAATAATTTTTAAACTATTAAAAAACGAATCCGACGGATTCGAAGTTGAAAACGATGAAGATGAACACGTAGAAGGAAATTACCATGATTTTTATTTATTATGTAAATCAATAATAGATAATGGCTTCACATCTGACGATGATACAGTATACGTCAAAAAAGCAAAAGATCAAGATAAATACGCTATTCTTGAAGGGAATAGACGCATATCCGCTATTAAAATTTTACGAAATTGAAACAACGCCGATATTATTTATAAAATAAGGGTTATTTTTTCTGATGAATTTATCGACAAGATAAATACTTTAATTGAACAAAAACGATGAGATATAAAGGAATTTAATAGTAAAACAAACGAGATTGAAATAAAGTTAATAGACGAGAATATACAGTCTGAAAGAATATGATCTATTATATATGCAAGGCATAATAATAAGAAAATTGGTAAGTCAAAATGATATAGATTAAAATTTTTGCAGGATGTTAAATTTCATTTTAAAAATTTATTGAAAGTAATGAAAATACATGATAGTAGATCATTTGAAAAGAATTTTAATGAAATAAAAATTTCAATGAGCGAAATCCTAAATAAGAGTAATATTGCTAACGATCTTAAATCTTCATTGTGGGTTACAAAATCAATTGAAATTTATAAAAAATCAATTCCAAATATTGAAAAAATAAAAATTTCATCATTTGAAATTTCTTTGAATGTGATTAAAGATCCAGAAAACCCTACAAAAAAACTCTGCAATTATTTTGATTGTTCTTTTGATTATTTTAATTGAGATTTTGATATTACAATTAGATTATTAGATTTAAAATACAAAAAAAGTGATATAATTAATTTTTTAATTGATAATTATCTAAACGGGTCATACACCACTCGTGGTTGGAACAAAAATAAAGTTTACATTTTACGTTCTTTTCTATATCCACAACTTTATAAAAATAACGAAAAAATAAAGTATCGAAATTTTACAGTTGATGAATTGGAAGATAAAATTAAATCTAGTGAAATAAATACTGAAAATTGTCCGGAAATTAATGAAATTAATAATTTAATAGCGTTGTCTAAACAGGTAAAAAATAAAATACTGCCATTTCGAAATGTTTTATTTCAATTACATTTAAAATTAAAAATGATAATAGAAAAAAACAAAAAAGAAGATGACAATTTATACTCTAGTCTTTTAATTTTTTATAGTCTTATTGATGCGCTTATTCATGAAAATATAAATGAATGCGATGTAGATCAACCCATCGAATTTTTTCCATTTTCCAAATTAAGTCTTGTTGCACGTTCATCAATAGAAAAAATGTTTTTAATTTTGCTAGTCAACGATGATGCTCGAAATTTTTTGATTAAACAAGAAACTATCTCTCAAACTAAATTTAAAGCTAAAACCACCACTGGTGAAATAGATATTGATTTCTCAATTGATAACAAACAACCGAACTTCATGAACACTCTCCCAAAAAAATATATGGATAATTATTTTATTGTTGCGGAAGGAAAATTAAAAAAAGAACTCCAAAATGCACAAAACATCAGTGATTTATCTAATAGTTTTTTTTATTTTTTAAAATCAATTAAAGACAAAAAAATGATAAAATTCACGTGTTCAGATGATGAGATTGCAAACTCTTTAAAAAGCAAGCATATGTTTAATGATATTTGAAACGAAGGAAATTCGAGGGATCCAAAAGAGTTGGCGTGATTTAAAAATACATATATTTCTTTTTTGTCAATGATGATTCACTGAAATATTTATGATTTATGAACTTTCGAAATTCCTGATGCTGCTTACATTAATAATTGACTAAATATGCTCAAAAATTTTATTAATTCACTGTTTGATTTTATCGATTATATCAATAAAATCTTGGAAGGGGAAAATGAAGAAAAATAAAATAAAACAAAACGGAGAAGTATTTACACCACGCCACATTGTTTTAAATATGCTTGATTTTATTGGATATGATAATGAAGAAATTATTAATAAACATATAATTGATAATTCCGCCGGTGATGGAGCGTTTTTAAAAGAAATAGTCGAAAGATACATTAATATTGCAAAACTTAAAAAAATATCAACTATTCAAATACGGAAAAACATTGAAAAATACATACACGGAATAGAACTTGATAAAAGTAATTTTGATAAGTTAATATTCAATTTAAATAAAATATGCTCCAAGCAAAAAATTTACGATGTTGCATGAGATATATTAAACGAAAATTCTTTGAGTGTTAAAAAGTTTACAGGCAAAATGGATTATGTTGTTGGGAACCCTCCATATGTTAGAGTTCATAATTTAAGAGAAAATTATGAAGATATTAAAGCGTTCAGTTTTTCTAAAAAAGGAATGACTGATTTATTTATTGTATTTTTTGAAATTGGCTTTAAAATGCTTAATAAAACTGGTAAAATGTCTTACATCTCTCCTACTTCATGATGGACATCTGTTGCCGGGGAACCATTACGAAAATACATTACCAACAAACACAATTTATCTAAAATAATTAACCTAGGGCATTATCAAGCTTTCAACAACGTCACTACATATACATGTATAAGTTTATTTGAAAATAATGAAAGATTTAATTCTATCGATTATTCTGAATATCAAAATATGAATAAAATTATCAAGATTCCCTATCAAGATATTTTTATAGATAATAAAATATATTTTTCGAAAATTAATGGCTTATTAAAAAAAATACTATCTAGTGGTATTAATAAGCATGCAATATGTAAAAACGGTTACGCCACATTAAATGATAATGTATTTATTAAAGATAATTTTCCAGACGAAATTCAGCCACTTATAAGGGTTTTGAAGGGTTCTACGGGCAAATATAAGTTTTGCATATATCCTTATAATAAAGACGGAAAATTAATTGGATTTGATATGTTAAATAACAATACACGAGAATATTTGGAAAAAAATCTTAAAAAGGATAGGACAGACTGGTTCGGTTTTGGAAGAACACAAGCTTTAAAAGATACTTATAAAAATAAAATCGCTATTAGTTCACTAATTAAATCAAAAGATTCATTAAAAATTAAAAAACTAGAAAAAGGTGAAGGTGTATATTCTGGATTATACATTATTACAGATAAAGAATTTTCTCAAATTCAAAAAGCGTTGATAAACCCTATTTTTGTTAAATTTGTTGAGTCGTTGCGAAAATATAAAAATGGAGGATTTTATACATTTAATACATCTGACGTTACCAAATATTTAAATTATTATTTTGAAAACGGAGGCATAAATGAATAATAACGAATTTCTTAAAATTTTAATTAAAGGTTTTAAAAAATACACCGAGACTGGAAGTAATTCAACTGAAAAATTAAAAATTATCCATGGAGCAATTAAAATTGACTTACAGGATTTGCTTATTACAAATAATGATTTACAATATGGTGTCATCGGAATGGATACAAATGGTGGGAAAGAATTAAAAGTAGCTGGGCGATATATAACTGATAAATCTGTTGATATAGCTGTAATCGAAAGAAATAAGTATGTCGGGGTTCTTGAATTTAAATTTGTCATGCAAAATTATTCTCAAAATTCAAATAATTATTTTGAGAATATGTTAGGACAAACAGCTAATATGAAAACTTGTAATATTCCATGTTTTCAAATATTTGTATCTTTTGAAAATTTACCGTATTTTAAGGATGACGGAAAAATATCAAAAATAGAAACATTATCAGAACACAATCTTGAAAAATATATTATGCTATCAAAAGACAATGAAGAATTATATTTTCATTCGCCAAACAAAACATTGTTAATAATTTTAAAAAACGATAAAATTCGTTCATCAATTGTTGGGAAAACTAAAAAAGAATATTTTGATTTATTCAAATCCGATTTTAACATCATGTATAGTGATAAGCGTTTCAATTTTGGAAATTTAGTAATTTACAACGACTATGAAAAATTTATCAAGAAAGTTGTACATAAAATAAAAAGTATATAAGATTATAGAATTACTAATTATTGATAAAAACATATCGATTGACACAACTGATGAAATTAAAATTCTAAGAAAATATTTTGGTGTTTTGTACAAAGAGATCCAACAGTATTAATATAATATGATAAAATTTGTTTATTTTATATAAAAATATTGTTGTGATGTGAGGTGTTTAAAATTAATCTCAATTCTTGCGACCCTTGCAATTATAATTAATATATTATGAATAATAAAATATATTCACCGAAAAACAAAACATTAAATTCATCCATGATCAATGTTAGTGAATTAGCTAATAAAGCAGTAAAAACTCTCTCTGAAATAACTAATAAAATTTTATTAGGTGATGCTTTTAAAATTATTGAACAGTTACCAGATAAGTTTATAGATTTATTAATTGTCGACCCACCTTATAACTTATCAAAAACTTATTCTTCTAAAAAATTTAATAAAATGTCGGATAATAAATATTATTTATGAACAAAAAAATGATTATCTCTTATCAAATCGAAGCTTAAAGATAACGCAAGTCTGTATGTATGTTGTGACTGAAATCATCATTAATAATATCGAAGGCACTAGACGAACTTTTTGTTATTCAAAATCGTATAACTTGACAAAGGGAAAAAGGCAGAGGCGCAAAATCAAATTGAAAAAACAGCATGGAGGACATATGATTTGCAACAGTTCATAAAAATAATTTCACTTTTAATGTAGATGATGTTAAAATTCGAAGGAAAGCAATTGCACCATATAAAAAGGATGGCAAAAATAAAGACTGGAAAAAAACTAAACAAGGAAATTTTAGGAACACTTTCCCAAAGTAATTTTTGAGATGATGTAACAATTCCATACTGGAGCATGCCTGAAAATACAGATCATCCGACACAAAAACCAGAAAAATTAATTGCAAAAATAATTTTGACTTCTTCAAATAAAGGAGATTTTGTTTTTGATTGTTTTTTTTAGGAAGTGGAACAACCACGGTTGTGGCAAATAAATTAGATAGAAAATTTTCTGGTATAGAATTAGAAAAAAATATATTGCGTATGCAATTAAAAAGACTAGAAGATAGTGTAGTAAATAAAAATATTCAAAGGTTATTCTGGCGGAGTTTTTTGAGAAAGGAATACTTTGCCTGAGCAAAACAAACAAAAAAATAAATAACGTCGGTCTTTGATAATAATGCATTCAATTTAATAAATTTTACTAATGATATAAAAGATCTGCTAGAAGACAACGACTCCAAATTTGGATCTAATCCTTCCCCAAGAATAGTCGGAGATATATGTCAAGAGTTAATTGAAATTTTTTTCAAAGAGGAATTAATAAAATTATTGGTAAGCCTATTGCAGAAAAATTCGTAAGGCGTGCGATGGTTGATGTTGCGTTCGAAGATGAAGAAGGAAATTATATAATGGTTGATATTAAAACACACAATACAGGAACGGTTTTTAACATGCCAATTCTAACATCGGTGGAGCGCCTTAGCCGCTTTTATGAA
This sequence comes from Candidatus Methanovirga aequatorialis, assembly GCA_031282205.1. Classification (GTDB taxonomy): domain Archaea; phylum Methanobacteriota; class Methanobacteria; order Methanobacteriales; family Methanobacteriaceae; genus Methanovirga; species Methanovirga aequatorialis. Next base: position 7,233 of record JAITEE010000191.1, read on the forward strand.
GATGATAAAAACTATTTTTCTATACTATTAATATCATATTCAATAGATAACGGTTTAATAAATTTTGACGAAATTAAATTCATACCTATTAAACATTTAAAATGAGAGTGTTTAACTTTAGGCGCTCTTAGGTGAGGGCAAATACAAATCGCTAATTCCAACAAAATATCTATCAATCATTTCCAGACCAGAAAACTATGAATGCCACAATTGTGTGATTCACTTTGAATTATTTTATCCAAATGAAATCTCTAAGATAAATGATAGGATTGAGAGATTCAAAAAAGTTCGTAGTTTTTGAATGGAACACAAATAGAATGGATATAATATTTAATGAAATCAAAGAAGCTTTTTCAAAGGTTAAAAAAATATAAATTTGTTGATGGTGTTAGTGTTCAATTTTCACAAGTTTATTTTTTAAAAAACTAATGGATAATAATGAGACGAAGGATACAGAACTTAGAAAATACTACGAAAAAATAGAACAATAATTTTTCGATTTTTAATTTTTTATGATGTCGTATTATTTTTAAATAAGGACTGTCGAATCTAGCACTCCATATTCGAGAAAAATGTAACCACAACGATTTAACAGTTTCTATTTTGTTTTTAGAGCCATTATTAAAATATTTATTTATCATAATAAATAACATATTGGATTTCAACGATAAAAAAGAAGAACGGGCACCGATTAATGAATGTTGTAAATCAATAATTTCACAAATAATTGAAAAAAATGAATTTTATGTGTTGGGTAAGTAATATATAATTTGTAATGATTCAAATATTTTTGGAGCACCGAATCCAGAATTTAAGAATAATGACAAAAAAATGTTTGAAATGATTATGCCGACTTTTGCGAATAAAAAGTTTTTGAAAATATACGAAATATAGTAAAAAAAGAAATAATGCCTGTGCACATTTGAATGTGAATGAACCTCGTTTTTTCATCTACAAGATGACCTAGAAAAAGAGCTCAAAAATCTACATGAAATGATTTTTATTTTAGTTGAGCCACTATGTTGATTTTACGAAATTCATTATGACGAACACATCAAAAACAACAAAAATATAAGTACAAATTACGCTAATATGATTAAAAGCAAACTTAAAATTAGCATAAATAATATTAAATAATAATGTTATCAAATAGGAATATCAATGAATATAATGGAGTTTTTATAGCTGTGGTAATTGAAAAAAATTTAATGCCTAGATATACCTATGGAAATAAAAATAAAGGTAATAAGACATTAAACACAATCATCAAACTCCCCGCGGATACCAACGGCAACCCCGACTGAAAATTTATGGAACAATATATAAAAGGCGACAATTAAATTAAATAATATTCTAAATATATAATAATCATATGAAAAAAGTCGAACTAACAGAAAAAGATCTATTGGATTCAGTCAAATCTTTGGAACAAAATAAAGAATTTATGGAAGAATATAAAAAACTTATGGTTTCTCTTAGCAAGAAGTAATGAGAGAAATATTAGTAAGATTTATAAATAATGCTTATTTTTCTAATTATATAAATCATATAATTTCCAACCAGGAAAATTATTTTCCAACATTACTAAAATTTCAATTTTTGAATATCATTGTACTATCGAACATACGTTTAAAGATAAAGAAAATATCGCTATTTGTTTTGTGCCTTTGGAAGTTTTGGATGATGGTTGAATTAATGCATTAGTTTTATCTTCAGCGGAAAAAGCAAAAGAATTATCAATAGAAAATTTTCCACATATTACAAAAGCCAGATACAATTGCTTATTTTCGCTTATTAAAGGCAACATTAATTCATTTTTCTCTTATGAATCCGATAATGATATTTTATCATTAGTTTCAAAAATATTTTTTAATTTGTTAACTACACACTCACTATTAAATGGCAATAAAAGGTTTGCTACATCAGTTATGATTTTAATGTTATATAATTTTGGTTATTTCTTTTGAATGGAAAAATACTATTCACAAGAAGTTGAAGAAAAAATTTTAAACTTTCTTATGACTTGAGAAAATAGAAAAATGTTGAACAAAGAAATTACTATTGATAAAATAATTAGCGAAATTAAAGATTGAATTTCTTGCAACGCAACTATTGCTCTTAATTTTAGAAATAAAATATAATAATATCATTACTTTATTCAACAATTCTAACCTTTGTTTTCTTTGTTTTACCATACCATATATAATTACCTTCAAAACAAAAAAATAAAAATTTTATCTTTTTGCAAGAATTTTGAGTGTTTTTAGCCAAATTATCAGGTATGAGAAAACTTATCACGATTAAATTTGATAGAGTTAACCTTGCAATATTTGTTTTAATTGCAATAATATAATTTAAGCAATTATATTGTTATTTCTCATCCTATTAATTATTTCCTTGTGTAGAATTGTATCCATCAATAAAGGATCCGGTTTTGTTAATATATTCTTTCTCTAAAGCATTAATTTCGTCCAAACTATTTGATTCTATGTAAGATATTAGTATGTTGTCAATTTGAGTAGTAGGAAACTTAGGATTTTTTGTCACTCCTTTTTTTCAATCAATATGATTTTTTTGACGCGATAGTAAGGTTCGTGTTTGGCCTACATAAAATTTTTTGTTATCAATAAAATATAAAATATATACAGCCTTTCCATCGTATCTGCACTCACTAATAAAGTCACAATACTTTATAAATTTTAATTCTGGTAAGTTTTCAAGAATCTCATCACCATCAGAGGTTTCTTTTTCTTTTTCAATCATTTGTAGTATTTGTTTTTCATTTGCTAAGTTTAAAGACTTTTCTTTATATAGTTCTTGCCAGTAATTCAATTTTGCAATTACTTTTTTACTAGAAGTATTGTTAAGATATATTAATCCAGGAATAACAAGAAGTAAAAATAACAAAAAAAGTATAAGTTTACTTCTTTTGAAGTTTTTATAATGGCGTATCTTGTTTTGAATTACTTCGATCAATTGCTCAATCGCATCAATTTTTTTTAGAGTTTGTTGCTTTCTAAGTCAACGTGGTTTATAACCGACAAATTCACAAATAACACCTCAAAAATCATCTGGTTCATAATATTTTACTTTTAAGTGTTGCAATATAGATTTGTCGTCTAAACTTTTGCGAACATTTCCAATAAAATTAAGTTCAGCACAAATGCAAGATTGATTTCTAGATGGATGTGGACCTCAAAATTTTATCTTTAAATGGTCATGAATGATTGTTTTTTTAACTAAACTACATTCATTATCGCGAGTTTTTTGCAAATTTCTAACTTCCTTATTTTTTCTAACCTCCATTTAATATATTTATTTATTAAAGAATTTCCATGTTTGTTCCTTCTTGCAATAATTATAATATTAGTCAATGAACAAGATATTAAGGTTGCTTAAATTTTCTCTTGCACCTGTATTTGTAGGAACATTTCTAGCCGCTGTTCCATTATTATCATCTTGTAAAAAAGAAGTTTTATCTATTCCAATTGAGTACCTTGAGTTTACATTTGACGAATATGCCGGCGAAGCTACACTAATTGGCCGTAAGCCCCTTGATACTTCTTACGCTTACCAATTAACCATTCCTGATGAAATAGATGGAACTAAGGTAACATGTATTGTTTGGAATTTGATTTAGTTATTCCGAAAAATATTGAAATCGTTGGTGCCAATGCATTCTATGGAACAAATATTACTTCATTAAAATTTGAAGCCGATGATTGTTCAGTGTA
>JAITEE010000131.1 GCA_031282205.1 Candidatus Methanovirga aequatorialis
AGTTTAAACTTCAATATAAAAATGTACTTTTAGAAAATAAGATATTTACAACCTTAAAATATAACAGAAAAAGTTCGACAATGCTTCGATTTTTGCTCGAAATCTAACACCCTATATGATTATGTTATCACGAGTCTGAAGTTTAGTGATCATTAATTTTCTAGTTCTATTCCTGTTCCACGAACCACAATTTGATTTGCATAACCAAAATTTCCAACTGTATCGTACTCAATTGTAAGGTCTAAAAGTCCATTACAATTATTTTCCTTTAAATCAATGCTTAAATTAATAATTGCTTGTTCAGTCGCTTTTTTTAAATTACTAAGAAAATTTAGATTATTATTTGATGATTTAGTAAAGAATTTCTTGGTGTTATGAACGATAACTTTGCTTTCAAATACGCCTGTATATTCTATAATTTTATTATCTCCTGTATGAGTTGTGGTTAAAAATAATATTCCTAAATCATTAATATCTACATGTTCTATATTGGGATTATATTTTATACTTTTTTCATGATTTGAATCATTGGTTTCGTATTTGATAAACTTAAAAAATGTATTTATCATGTAATAAAGAATTTTTTTAAAAATTCCAGATAGATAAGCTATTAGACCAAATATGAACACCACCAAAAAGTATTCAGCTAAAACTGGAAATGTGGCTTGCAGTATAACGGCTGCACTTCCTATTGTGACAAAGTTAAATCCTAATCCTGTGTTGACTAAAATGAAGCCATATACAACAGTTATTATAAATAATATAAACGCACTAACTGCTCCTGTTGTTTTTCCATGAATTTTCTTTGCAAGATATGTTTCACTGTAGCCAGCTATTAGCGGTGAAAAAATCAAACCAGGATTATAACCAAAAATGGCCATGTTGTAGTGGTAAAATAGGGCTAAGGACAACACTCCAAGTAGAGTTCCAACGGCTATACAGAAACTAACTATCAACATTTCCTTGATTTGTTCTTTGTGATTGTTACTTAAATACATTTTTATCATTTTTAAAGTTCATTCATTCCATAAGGATCGAAATAAAGAGAGAACAAATAATTAATTTTTAATACTTTTTGTTTGTAGGTGTAGAAGTTAAGCCGACAACTTTTAAAATAGCTATAAAATTTTGAATTGAAGAAAAAAACGAAGAATATTCTAAATTGTCTTCGACAACAATCAAGGATTTCCTAATTGAACAAATTCAACGAATAATTTCATGAAAAACTTAAATGACTTGATTTCTTGCGAGCCTTTCATACGAGAGATATCATAAAAGAAAATGACATCATTTAAAACTGATGGCCGTTCCATAGGCGGTTACTAGTATGGTGTTTCCCATCGTTCCACCAAGATTGTTATAGGATATTTTTATTCCTATTATCCCATTGGCATTTAACTCTTTTGCTTTGTTGACCATACTTTCAATGGTTAGGTTTCTTGCTTTTTGGAGTTCTTTTTCGTACTTAGATGTTCGTCCTCCAACGACATCACGAACTCCAGAAAATAGATCTTTGTACACGTTAGAGCCCAGTAATGATTCTCCAGTAACCAGTCCGTGGTACTTGAATATTTCTTTGTTGTCTAACGTGTTGGTTGATGAAAGTAACATGTTGGCATCTTCCATTTACTAAATCTCCTATAATTTAATCTTATCATTCAATTAGTCAACTGTGTTTATATCTTCAACGTACATTAGGGGATAATTTAATTCTTCAATAAATTCCATTCTTACAATGGCTATCGAGTCATTGATTTTGGAGTGTATTCTAACATCCAACATATCACCAGATAAGGAAACGTAATTAAATTCTGTGTTTGCTTGTTTAACTCTCCTTAAATCAATCGAAACTTCAACCTTTTCAATGGCTGGCTGTAGTTGAAGTGAATCTGAAATGGCCATTTCTAAACTTTTTGCTGTTTTTTTATTAACTGGTGTTCCAATAAATTGATGGAATAAAGCCGCCATACTAATGGCTCCTTCAAAAATAGCTCTTTCTCTAAAACTGATATTAGAAAAATATTTTTTTTCAACGTCCATGGATGTCACCGATTAGAAATATAACTGTCCTAAAAATGAAAAGTAATTTGGAGAGATTGGATGTATAAACAATCCGATTAAAATAAGAGTGATAATTACTACCTCACCAAATAAAAACTTCCTATCTTCTTTCACTGGATAAAAATAGCTAACCATGCTTCCAACAATGAAAACTCCTATTATTACTAATATTATGTAGTTGGTATAGTCGATATGAATATTTTCATCCAATGGTTCTACTTCAACGACGGATGATTCAACAATTAATCTGTGAGCCAATGAACCAATTGGGTCGCATGTTACCATGTACAATGTGGTAGAGTAATTATCTAAAGTTATTCGATAATCTGGATTTACTATATATTGCTTATCCACTGTATATTTCACTTTTCCTATTTCTGGCCAATTAAGAAGTACTGTGTCTCCAGGTTTAAGTTCGTTGAGTCGCAGGAATGGAGAACCCAATAGGGTCCTGTGGCCAGATAAAATAACCATCCCCTTTGAAGGCCCTTTAGATGTGTTGTCAATTAAAACCCCCCTTTCTAAAGATTCATAATTTAAATGTTCTTTAAGATTTATTTTAGGAATTATTAAAGTGTTTCCATTGAAATTATCTTCATTCAATCCTTTCATTGAGAAGTACGTAACTTCTTGCATTGCGTACAATGAGATGAAAAAGATTATTAACATGATTATAATGGTTCTAATTTTCATAATGATTTCTCCTTAAATTTATTTGATAACAAAGAAATTAATTTTATGAGCTGTACGCCCTAAATTCATTAGATATTCATATGAAAAGATAAGATTGTAGATTAATATATTACGAAGTACGAGATGATCGTTGTTAAGTGATGGAATCTTTTTTAAATCCCATATAAGTGCTAACTTTTTAATTAAAAAAATTATAACAACATTTAAAAACAAAAATTTGTTTTAGCTAATTTTTTTTTTTTACTTTGAAAATTTATTTAAATTTAGGTGGTTTAAGTTGGTATGTGTATAGGATCGATTGAAAAATAAGTTATCTTATAATTAAGTATAATATGAGTCGTTGATTTAAAATTTTCGTTTTTTAAATTTTTATGGGATCTCTAAACGTGACAAAATCGAAGATTTTTCGTTCATATAATTAAAATATTTTTTTTGTTCTAAATAATAAAAAAATTTGTTATCAACTATTATAATATTGATTGGTATATATAATCTTCCATTGATCGTTTAGGATACAAGGTTTGTAAAGGACTTAAAAATATTCAACTGGTGGGTAAAAACGGTTCGTTGGACTACGTGTTCTTTGATAGGAAAAGTATTTATATGATTAAATTAATACCATAAGTAACTTTTAACTTCTTGAATTATATTGTATACCAATTGAAGGTTAAAATAATAATCATTAGAGAGTAATAGAATTACGATATAGAACTATAACATGGAGTTGGTGAAACTATGGTAGAAATTTCAAATCTTTATAACTTGGATATATACACCGTTGAAGGGTTGTATGTAGGGAAAATTGCAGATGTTGTTCTTAATATAAAGCTTGGAATCATCTCAAAACTTAAAGTACGGACTTATGATATTGGAGAAAAAAAGGATGTTGGATTTATGGATATGATTAAAACAAACTTCCAACTTGTACCCGATGAAAATCGTATTAAGGCGTATGGTGATGAACTGTTTGATATAAACTATGAAAAAGTTAGAGCGATTGGAGATATAATGTTAATAGATCCAAGGGATTTAACAAATACCTCACAACTTACTCCTCCAGTCAATAAAAAAACGTTAACTCCAGAGTTATGAGAATATAATCACAACATATTTGAACAAAAAAGCATAAAAGGTATGAAACAATTACTCTATGAAAAGGTATGAAACAATTACTCTATGAAAATTTCAGTAGTGGTCAAACCCAAGAAATAAAAGACATGCTACAAAAGGCGTTTAGTAAAATTATTTATGATGATTCCACACAAACATTACAGATAACCATGGATAATTGTAATCTGTGTAATAGCCATTTTATTGATAAATATATAATAATTATAAACTTTCTCTTCGATTTAGTGATATGTATGATAGTTGGTATACTTGGATGCGGAGCAATAGCCAATGTTCTTATTCATAAGATTGAGAATAAGGATGAAATAATCGTTAAATATTTTTATGATAGGGATATTGAGAAGGCTGAAAATTTAGCACGAACATCCAATGGGACCGTTGTTTTAGATTTTCATGAGATGATCGATGGGGTGGATTTAATTTTAGAATCAGCATCCCAATCGTCTGTTAAAGAACTCGTTCCAGAGGTCCTTAAAAAGGGTAAAGATGTCATTGTAATGAGTGTTGGAGCATTGTTAGATAAAGATTTATGGAATGAAATGAAGACCATTTCAAAAAAAACTGGTGCTAAAATTCATATTCCAAGTGGTGCGATAGCTGGATTGGATGCAATAAAAGCTGGCTCTGTGGGCGAAATAAAAAAGGTTTTATTGACCACAAGAAAGTCACCGAGTTCATTGGGTAAAGATATAACCAAAGAAGAAGTTTTGTTTGTTGGTAAAGCAAGTGAAGCTGTTAAGAAATTTCCATTAAATATTAACGTTGCAGCTACGTTGAGCATTGCCTCCAACTTAGATATTGATGTTAAAATTCTTGTGGATCCTAAGGTTGATAGAAACATCCATCAAGTACTGGTGGAAGGAGATTTTGGTAGGGTTGTAACTGAAACTGAAAATTTGCCATGTGAATCAAATCCTAAAACAAGCATACTCGCTGCTTACTCTGCGATTCAGCTATTAAATAGTCTTACTAAGCCTTTTAACTTGGGAACATAATTTTCGTTGATTTAATAATAGTAAATCATGAAGATTTAATAATGTAAACCATGAAAAAATATTATCTTGCTTGATTTTATGAAAGAACATGAGATTTATTCCGAAATTAAAGTACCATTGAGTTCAAACCTAATCTTAAGGTTGGATGGTAGGAATTTTCATGGCCTAAGTAAAAAATTGAATCTAAAAACACCATTTGATCATGATTTTTCAACGATCATGGTTAAAACGGGCTTAGATATTTTTAAAGAATTTTCACCACTGTTTGTATATACTCTTTCAGATGAAATAAACATTCTTTTTAATCATATTCCTTTTTCTGGAAGAGTGGAGAAGTTGAATTCTGTTTTTTCAAGCTTGGCTTCAAGTTCGTTGACTTTAAATATAAAACGGTTTACAAAGGATGTAGACAAAAATTCTGATGGATCTATAAGAAAATTGGATCATGATGATTTATTTCCAATAGCTTTTGATTCAAGAATTATTTTAGTCTCTAACGATGAGATTTTTAGCTATTTCAAGTGGAGGCAGGATGAGGCATACAGAAACTGTATAAATAGCTATGGGTACTGGGCATTAAAAGAAGAGTATGAAGGCCTTAAACTTAAAAAAATGTTGTATGGACTTAAATTGTCTGACATTCATGAACATTTATTTAGAAAGAATGGTATTAATTTGGGAAAGTTGCCTAAATGGCAAAGAAGGGGAGTTGGTATTTATAAAAAAGATGAAACGAACGCCTCACAAAATGATGACTCTATGGATGGCAACGTTTCAAAAAGGAATAAGTTTGTATTTGTAGATGAAGAGTTGCCTAAGTTTAATAGGGAGTTTTTCAACTTTTAATTTTGGCTCATGAGTATTTTTTGGCACATAGTTTTATATAGTATTATGTCATAATATATGAGTTCTGTGAAGAATAGTATTAGAAAAATGGTGATTGATAAAAGAAGCTTCGGATATTTTTAGAAGTATTCATTGGTCTTGTGGTGTTTATTGTCCTGTATGTAATTCATTTAAAATAAATAATACGTGGGAAAAGGGGTCGTACAAGAAGATATTCTTGTAAAAAGATTGTGGCACATATTTTCAATGATTTTTACTGGATACTCCATTTGAAGGTAGTAAAGTTCTGTTTGGTCAGATTATTATGGATTATTAACTAATATCCATAACAAATCTGTTAAACATTATGGCAAGAGCTGAGTACTCAATACGTAAAAAACGTTGCAAGATACCATAAAACTAAATAAGAGAATATTCATTGAAAAGAATCTAAACACACAATTTTCCTGTTTTAAAAAATCTAAGGAAAAAAGTAGAAGGATATGTACTATTAGAACAGTATAGAATCAATTATAAATTAGATTCATACGACATGATACTCCAAACAATAATAAATAATGAGCCATGAAATACTCATGAGCCAAGTTTTAAATCAAACAAACTAAATAATTCGAGGTGAGTCATTTACCCTTATTTTTCTCCTCTCCCCCCTTTTCCAAATGGGAAAATAAACATTTTTTTATAATTTATCAACGGTTGTTTTAATTCTCCTTAGAGCCTCCTCTAAAAGAGATCGTGGAAGAGCTATGTTCATTCTCATAAATCCTTCTCCACCATCTCCAAAGATTGTTCCATCTTCAAGTCCCACTTTCGCATCGTTTATCATCAGATCTTTCAGATCAGCTTGTTTTAAATTTAATTTTCTACAATCTAACCATATTAAATAGGTTCCTTCGGCTCTGATTGGTTTTATTCCTTTAATATCCTTAAAATAGTTTATCATAAAATCCAAATTTTCTTGTAGATATTCTAAAACATCATTCAACCAGGGATCCCCATATTTAAATCCTGCTTCAAAGGCTTCTAATGCGAATATATTGGGTTGAGAAACTATGCCTGCCATGGTATCTTTGAATTTTTCTCTAATCTTTTTGTTGGGAATTATCATTGAAGAAACATTTAAACCAGCTAAATTGAATGTTTTACTTGGAGATATAGATGTAATGGAATTTTCTTCAAATTCTTTTGAAAGGGAAGCGAATGGTTGATGTTTGTAACCTTTATAAATAATTTCCGAGTGTATTTCATCACTGATAACAAATAAATCATTTTTAACAGCTATTTTACCAAGTTCAAGAAGTTCTTCTTTTCTCCAAACACGTCCTATAGGGTTATGTGGATTACAAAGTAAAATGGCATCTATAGATTTGGACTTAGATCCATTTTCTTTGCTTTCTTCGGCTATTTCAGTTAAGTTTTTAAAGTCCATTTCATAGTTTCCATTATCAAATTTAAGTGGATTGTTAACTATCTGACAACCACTATTCATAATGGAGGAGAAGAAGAGATGATAAACTGGCTGTTGGATAACTATTCCATCTCCCGAATTTGCGACTGTTCTGATAGCTATATTAATACCAGAAATAACTCCTGGTGTAAAAACTATCCATTCTTTTTCTATTCTCCATTGAAATTTATCCCAAACTCTTTTAACTATCACGTTTATTAGAGAATTTTTTATTTTACTGTAACCATAGAAAGGATAATCAGCACGACTTTTTATGGCTTTTTTTATAGGTTCTGCAACTGGAAAATCCATATCAGCTATCCACATGGGAATTAAGTCGTCTTTACCAAAATTTTCCTTCATTCCATCCCATTTTGTTGAGGATGTGTTTTTTCTATCGTACACTTTGTTAAAATCATACTTCAATCTTGATCACCAAATACAATCAATCCCCATGATTCTATTTTTTTAAGGTTGATTGTTGTGAATTTCCAAAAACTTTCTTTTAACTTCAAATGATTAATACTTTTTTATCATGAAGTTCATTTGTTACCGTACCATAATTCGAGTATTTTTTTTGGAGGTGTAAAGTTTTTTTTACCTTTTGGTAATATGTTAATTTTTTATGTGTAGCAATGTGTGTTTTGCCGCATCGAGGGACAAATGTACTGTTGGGAGTAAACTCCAGTATAATTTATTCACTTTTTCGCTCTGCACAGCCATTCAAATTGAACAATGCTCCACAATCACAATATTTCTTTTCATTATCAACATAAACACATTCAAAGTTATTTCTTTTTATTATTTTCACATCAAGGAAAATATCAACCTTTAATCTACAATCAAGATATATTCTATCTTCTTTGATTATTATTGGATCAAATTCGTTAACTATATAAGTCTGTGAAGACAAATTGTTTGTAGGTGTGGGTCTTGTTGTGATCATGTTAATATTTATTGACTCACATCTATTTAAAGATTATCAACACATCTATATCCTATTTAGATTGAGATAATGTCGAATGTGAAAATCCACAAAAAAAATGTAACTATCATGTGGATTTTTTACAGTGTCAATAACTTAAGTTTGAAGAAATGCTATAAATATTTTTCTGTGGAAAATTTTATATATAAAAAATGATATATCGTACTATTATTAAAAATAATAATTTTCATTATTTAGGTTTATTTTACTTATTTGAGATTTATTTATTGTTTTTTGATAAATTAAACATTTTTTAAAACGTTGATGATTCATAAAAAACAGTACATGTAGGATATTTAACCTGCTTATCAGGACATTTTTTTCAACTAAAAAGGTGACTAAATTGACGATACTGATTGTAACAGGTGATCTTGCGGCACCATTGATTAAAAAAGTAGTTAAATCTTCTAATCGAGAAGTTTTTGTTCATGTAGCAAATACACAAGTGGCTGCATTCTTAACACCAAAAAAGATCATTAAAGAACTTGAAGAAAATTTTAAAGGAAACTTGGATGAGATTGAAAGGATCATTGTTCCAGGATTGATGAGGAAATCTACATCTGAGATTACTGAAGCTCTTAAGATCCCATGTTTTAAAGGTCCAGTCAAAGGTGCTGATTTGGATATGGTTTTAGATTTGGATGATTCAATTGAACTTTCCCAAACAAAACCAGCGGATCGTCTTATAGAAGAAGTTAAAAGAGAATTAGCTTTTAAATTTATAGAAGATTTTGAAAATAATGAGGAGGAAGTGGATAAACTTCTTAAAAAACCTAACAACATTTTAATTAGAGATCTCCCCGTTGGTGAGGATTTTCCAATTAGGGTACTATGTGAAATAGCTAACGCTCCTTTACTATCAAAGGAGGAATTGATTTTTAAGGCAGGATATTTCCTTGACAATGGTGCGGATATGATAGACATTGGGATGGTGGCAGGAGAGGATATGTCACGTCTAATCCCTGACTTAATAAAAACATTAAGGTCGGTTGTGGGCAATAAACCATTAAGTATCGATACTTTGAACCCTAAAGAAATTGGTGTAGCTATTGATAGTGATATTGACTTGGTTTTAAGTTTAGATCTTGGAAACTATGAAGAAATTCTTCCAAAACTTATTGACAAGAATATTCCTGCTGTTTTGCTTCCAACGAACTTTAAAGAAAATAAAGTTCCAAGCTCAATTAAGGATAGAATAGTAGCCATTGAAGAATTGATGGAGAAATGTGAGGGAATAGATATTCTTGGAGACCTTATTTTAGATCCAGTTAACAGTAAAAGTGTTGTGGATTCTATAGTTGCATCAAAAGAATTTAAGGATAAACATTCAAGTCCACTGTTTTTTGGAGTGGGTAACGTGACTGAATTAATGGATGTTGATTCAAATGGAGTTAATAGCTTAATTTCAGGAATAGCTATGGAACTTAAGGCATCAGTTCTTTTCACACCTGATGAAAGTGGAAAAACCTGGAATAGTGTTTATGAACTTGCAATATCTTCAAAAATGATGTTTTTGTCTAAATATCGTGATTCTATTCCTAAAAATTTGGGTATAGATTTGATAACATTTAAAGATAAGAAAAAGCTAAGTTTTGATAACTTTATAAGGGACCGTTCAATTGAAGATGGTACCGTTGAAATAACTGCGAATGGAAATATGGATGTTCCCATATATTTAGCTGAAGACGATCCTAAGTTTAGCAGAGATCCTTTGGGAAGTTTTAAAATTAGGGTTGAACATGGAACAAGACATGATAAAGGTAGGATTGTAGTCACTCACTACGTGAAACATTCACCTAACTTGATCATTGAAGGAAAATCTGCAAAAAAGATTTTCAGTGAGATAATTGAGAGAGGCTTAATTTCAAAACTTGAACATGGAGCGTATTTAGGTGTTGAACTTAATAAAGCAGAAACAGCTATTCTACTTTCAAAAGATTATATTCAAGATTTTGACCTGTTTAAAAAGCCTTTAATTCTTAATTAAGCTCATATTTATATCTAAAGTTCATGTGAGGGTGTAAAAAAAGTGTGGGTTTTTTATGAAAATCAACATTTACTTTTATAAAAGAAGATGTGGAGAGTTGAAAAAACTCTACATAGTTTTACAGCTTCTATTGATTTATTTCTGGTGTTTTTTATGGTAATATTTTATTACTTAATCAAGGTGTTAGATTTTCATGAAAAATTCAAGGTAGATGGATAGTTATTTAATAGATTCTAAGAACTGTTTCATGGTAATTTTAAAAAGTACAATGCTAAAATTCTTTAAATTCAAAATTTGGACTTTGAATCTCTCAAATTTTTAAATAAAATTAAATGTTATGAAAATAAAGAATTGAATTTTGTTCGATTAAAAATAAGAGATTAAGCTGTTTTAAATCTAAATAAATGACATTTAACTATTTATAAAATATTATTTTATTTTTTATCATGTTGGAAAAGTGTTAATTTTTTGATTTATAAGTTTATATTGATTCTATTTTAATGATTGTTTTTCAGATTATTTGTACTTTTAAAAAATATGGGAGTTTTGATGGTGAATTATATTAAATATCTATGGAAATCTTGTCAATTTTTTATATATTTTTTATATTTTTCAGACACCTTTTACTTAATTATTAATTCTTATTTGTTTTGATATTTTTTCACTGATTTTGGTATTTTTTGGTAGTTCATTGATCTGAAACAAGCCATTATCATGATTGGAGAATTAGCATTTTTTTCGTGGTTATATTCGTCAGTATATGTCTTCCATCCTTTTTTGTTTGACTGTTGTGGATTTTTTTGATTGTATAGTCTAAATATTATTTTAACGGGTGGGAAGGTTTATTTGATAGTTTATTCGCATAGTTTTTACTTTATTGTATTGGATTTTTAAATCATGATTGTACAGGTTTTTTCATGCATCTTTTTTCATGATTTACAGAATATTTAAATTTTTATGTATTGTTTTCTTTTTAGTAGCTGTTTTAAAGCTTTATTTTGAGTTCATAGAGAGAAATAGAGAGAGAGAGAGAGCAAATGATTCATTTTAGAAAATGTTTATATTAAGTTGTAATATGAGAATAAAAATCGAAACATTTATATGATAATAAAATTACAGTATATCATAGAGAATTTCTTAAGGTTAATAGAAATTCTCAAAAGAAAATAAGTCAATAATAATTATTGTAGGCGAATATTAAAATACACCAATATATATTATTATAGTTTAACATAATAATATATGTATATCACATGAAACCCAATTAATGTTGTTAATTTGCTGTAATTTTGAATAAATATCAAACAATAATTATTGGAGGTATAAATTTGGAAAAGCAAGGGAAAATTTTACTTATCTCTACATATGAATCTGGATTTCAATCAATTGGTGTAAGTATTGCTGCAAATTATTTTTCTCAAGTAAATATTGAATTTGATATTTTAGATATTTCATTAGATGAAACAATTTCAATAGAAAAAATTTCATCATATGACCTTGTTGGTTTTTATTTACCAATGTTTCATTGTATGGAATTTGCATTAGACGTTACTAAGAAAATCAGTAAGAATGAAAATCATCCACAATTTTTCTACTTTGGACTTTATTCTGATATTTATAGTCAGACTTTGAGTGAATTCAGCGATCAATGCTGTCAAGTTAATTTTTTTATTTTCCGTTGAGGTGGTATTTTGCGTTTTTTGCTTTTGTTAGTCTTTGAAATTTTCTGTTAGGTTTTATTTGGACTAA
>JAITEE010000053.1 GCA_031282205.1 Candidatus Methanovirga aequatorialis
TAGCATTACAAATTAAGCGATGGAATGACAGAATAATAAAAAATGTAACAGAATTCGCAAAAAAATATCAAATACTCAAAAAATTAGGCACCATCATGTGAATTCTTTACAATGTCAAAGTTCTTAAATTCTCAATGGAATTTTTATTATTCGATGTTACCTATTTCTAATTTTAACGTTATAAAAATATTCATTTTAAAATTATATCCTTTTGAAAACGACGGTTTTATATCATAAAAGAATCTATAGTGAGTTGCGAAATTAAATTGTTTAGAGTTTAAATGAACGTTGGAGAATATAATAAATTTTTAATAAATTTTTATTGTATTTAAAATGCTTTATTTTCTATTTTATTAATAATTTAAAGATTATTTTTAAAAATAAAATAATTCAAATAATTTTACAAAAACACTACATATTGATTAACTATAATTTTAAAGAGCTTAAAGAGCTTATTTTCTAAGAACGTTATCAGATTCAACACAGAGAGGTGGTCAAAATTAATTTTTTTTAAGAAAAAATTTTCTTATTTTCTAAATTAAAGCATTTTTAGAGCTTTTTAATTTTAAAATTTAGATTTTTGTCCATCTCTCACACAATAAAAAAAAATATTATTTAAATTCAATATTAGATTATAAATTAGTTTTAATTTTAATATAAATCAATTTTATATTTTTAATTTAAATTTAAAAGCTATTATGCTGCTATTATGCTAACTATTTATCAAATAAAAGAAAGATAAGTTTTAAATATAACTTTCTACTTTACAAAAATTTGATATAATCGTTACAACATAACAATTAAATGTTGATTTTCATGACAAACGAAGAAATTAGTCTCAAAGCAAACGTGTTAGATTTAGAGGAAAATGAATTTTATCCAGCTCATATCGTGATTGAAGATGAGGTTTTTAAAGAAATAACTCCAATATCTACCGAAGAAGAATTGGATTTTGAAGGAATATTGATTCCAGGATTTATTGACTCACATATCCATATTGAAAGTACGTTACTGACCCCATCTTCGTTTGCTGAAGCGGTTCTTCCATCTGGAACATGTTCTGTGATAGCCGATCCCCATGAAATAGCCAACGTTTTAGGAGTTAAAGGAATTCAATTCATGATCGATGATGGACGTGAGGTTCCATTTGATTTTTATTTCATGGCTCCTTCTTCTGTTCCTGCCACACCATTTGAGAGCTCTGGAGCCACTATCAATGAGAAGGGTGTCGATGATTTATTAAAAAAAGACGAAGTTATTGGATTGGGAGAGGTTATGAACTTTTCAGGTGTTATTAACCGTGACCCATATATTATCAACAAATTAAAAATAGCTAAATCATTGAATAAGCCTATTGATGGTCATGCTCCCCAACTAAGTGGGGATGACCTTAAAAAATATTTATATTTGGATGATGACCTAATAATTACAACCGATCATGAATCCAGTAGTTTTGATGAGGCCGTTGAAAAAAAGAGCCTGGGAATGAAAATCATGGTTAGGGAAGGATCCTCAGCTAAAAGTATGGAAGACCTTTTTAATCTAAAGAAGAGATCAAAACTTCTATCAAACCAGGATTTTCTTAGGAAAATTTCTACCGATGACTTTGAAAATATTTTAACCCATCCCATTTTTGACTTTTTAGTAACAGACGATATATCTCCAGAAGACTTAATTAAAGGACATTTAAATCTATTGGTTAAAAAAGCTATTGAATTAGGAATAAACAAGTATGAGGCCATTAAGATGGTGACATTAAATCCTGCTAAACATTACAATTTAAACTCAGGTTTAATAGCTAAGGGTAAAATAGCTAACTTCATCTTAGTGGATAATTTAGATGATTTAAATGTTAAAAAGACTTTTGTTCATGGAACGTTAGTAGCAGAACACGGTAAAGTTTTATTTAAAAGAAAACGATCAGAGGTAGTAAACAATTTTTCAATGACTAAAAAAAAACAGGAAGACTTTGAGATCAAGGTCGACAAACCAAACGATTTAAACACCAAAAAAGTTAAGATAATTGAAGTTTTAGATGGGCAACTAATAACCAATAAAATCCAATCAAGATTAACGGTTGAAAACGGGATGATTAAGGCAGATATTTCAAATGATATCCTTAAATTATCCGTTGTTGAAAGGTATGGGAACAACAACATTGGGAATGGTTTTGTAAAAGGATTCAGCTTAAAAGAGGGAGCCATTGCTTCAAGCGTTGCTCATGATTCTCACAATATAATCGTCGTTGGAACAAATAGCTATTACATGGCAAAGGCGGTTAACCTTATAAGACAAAGTAAAGGAGGTTTAGCCATTATCTCAAAGACAAAGGAAAAGATATTAAAACTTCCTATCGGGGCAATCATGACAAATGAGAATATAAAAAAAGTAGTGAATAAAAAACTAGAGCTTAATCAAATGTTAAAGTCATTAGGTGTTAATATGAAATCTCCATTTATGACTCTGTCCTTTTTAGCTCTTTTAGTTATTCCAAATCTAAGATTATCCAATAAAGGCTTATTTGATGTAGGTAGCTTTGAGTTCACAGATCTTTGTGCTGAGGATTGAATGTACTTTATGAACTAAATAGCCGTTGTTAAAGAAAACAAAATTGTATATTAAAAATTCATGTTAAATATTTTCGAGAACGTCTAAGGATTTTTTAGCTCCTGATTTAACATATCCACTTTCATCATTAAGTAAAGCTTTAAGTGGTTCTATGGCTCGTTTATCCCCCATACTTCCTAAGGCCCAAGAAGCAGCTCCTCTAATTCTCCAATCTTCATTGTCCAATAGATCTATTAAAGGTTCCACTGCACCATCTCCCATTTTAATCAATGAAGTTGATGCTTCTCTTCTTACCATTTTATTAGGATTGCTTAATGTAGATATTAGTGGATTTATGGCTTTTTTATCTCTAATAGCACCTAAAACCTTTGCAGATGATATTTTAATATCTTTATTTCTATTATTCAATAGGGCACCTATAAGTGGATCTACAGCTTCCGTTCCTTTTTCTTCAAGTAATACTCTTGATTCCTCTTGAACAAATTCATCATCATTAGCCAAATCGTTGATAAGTTCATTTATACTTTTAACCATAACAGTTTCTCCTTTTTCGGTGATTTTTAATAAGATCTATTTTGTTCGTACGTATTAAAATGTTAGTATATAATAAAACAACTTTAATAGTGGTTATCACTTTGTATTATATATACTTTTCTATCTAGTTTTTAATAGTTACCTTACTCCAAAAATCAATAGAGACTTAATCAAACACAGAATTCAAATTGCTTGAATTTATAATTCCATGACACAACACAAACATTCACCATGTAAACCTAATCATTCCCAATTTCTCAAAACAAAAGATCCACAACACCCTGCCAACAAATCAAAAATTTCAAATCATCAACTGAAACGGTTTAGTCGTACCCTGAAAATTTTTTAATGGTTTGAACTCTATGTAAGCAAGATGTTAGATTCAAGAAATAATGTTAAGACAACTTAATTCTTATTGTTTAATTCAAACATAATATATTTTCATCTGCGTTTTTTTGTGAAATTCCAGCTTATTTTACTATTTATTATTCATGTAATTTTCAACCATATAA
>JAITEE010000140.1 GCA_031282205.1 Candidatus Methanovirga aequatorialis
TGTAGCATTACAAATTAAGCGATGGAATGACAGAATAATAAAAAATGTAACAGAATTCGCAAAAAAATATCAAATACTCAAAAAATTAGGCACCATCATGTGAATTCTTTACAATGTCATAAAATCTAAACTATATCTAATAAAAAAATAGTCACAGACACCAATATTAACCAAAAAAAATAATATCAATTATTTATTTCAGTGTCAGGAATTTCATGCAAATATCTTTCTTTTACTCTTATGAATATTCTCTTGAATATCTCAAATAATAATGTTAAAGCCAATAGATTTGTCACAGCATGGGTTAAATCAAAGATAAAACCTGCAGCAAAAAGACCTATGAAGCTATTTAAATCAGGAACACTCATAAAAAATATCATCGCTATGTCATTTATCCAACCGAAGAGAAATCCCCAGAGGAAACCAAAAACTCCTCTGGATAAGTATCCCACAAGGTCACTCTTATTTAACAACCATGCCAACATTCCTGCACTTAAACCCATCGATCCCCATCCAATCATCTGAAATATCGTCCATGAACCTATACCCATTCCCAACATATCGGTGACAATAGGAACCAACAAACCTGTGATCAAGCCCACTCTCTTACCAAAAAAATGCCCGACATTATAATAACAAACGAAACAAGCTGTACTTGTGGTATAAACGCAGGCACCATTCTTCCCACCGAAGCAATGGCCGTGAGAATCGCAATAAGCACCACAGTCTCCACCGACACTTTACCTTCATAACTCATGTCATCTCACCAAACCGTGATCGTCTAAGGATCAATCTTTTCAGTTTGTCTCCTGAAGTTGTTGGTGTTAAAACCGTTGGTTCCACACTAACCACTCCGAACATGCTTACAACAAGCGAAAAATATAGTAACAATGTTTTAAATTTCAACTCCATGGTACATTCACCACAATTTATTTATTTTTCTAATAAAACTTTAGTTCAAAAATCTGAACGTGTCGTCATTTAACAAAATTATATAGTACTCTTAAAAAA
This sequence comes from Candidatus Methanovirga aequatorialis, assembly GCA_031282205.1. Lineage (GTDB taxonomy): Archaea > Methanobacteriota > Methanobacteria > Methanobacteriales > Methanobacteriaceae > Methanovirga > Methanovirga aequatorialis. The sequence continues at coordinate 1,012 of JAITEE010000140.1, forward strand.
AAAGGTTTTGAACTATGTTACCTCTTTTATGGTTGTACTATATAAACATTTCAAAAAAATATGAATTCTTATCAAATAACTTTTATCTTATTTTCTTTTTTAAAGTACGACAAAAAAAATGTTAATAAAATCTTTTGAATTCTTGCTGATGAACCAAAAATCTCCGATCCTATAACAATTAAAACCCTTAGAACAATTAAATAAACTCCATAGAGAGAAAAAAAATGTAACTTTGATAATGGTTACCAATGATCAATGTAGTCAAGTTAGTTGATAGATTTGTAGAAGTTTTAATGGATTGATAACCATTATTAATTCCAAATATAAAGAATTAATATCTATTGAATTAATATCTATTATTTTTTTTAAATAGCTAAACCACTTATAATAAAATATAAATTTCACCAAATATTGTTGCACTTTTTTTGCAAAAAATTAAGTTTTGAACTCAATGCTGTCAAGTTAATATGTTTGTATTGATGAGACTGTAAAATTTTGTGGAATTTTTTCAATTTTTGACATTTTCTTTATAAGTAAGTGTTGATTTTTATGAAAAACTCCAACTTTTTTACACCCTAAATCAATACAAAAATTTGTATTCAAAGTAATATAAATATTAGCTTGACAGCATTGGTTTTGAACTGTAACTATAAATCTAAAGAATTCTTTGAAACTTTTAATGCTAACTTTATTTGAGAATCAACATAACAACCATCATCATAAAACCTGTTATCAAAGTTCTCAAAGATAAGCTGTACTTCAGTGTTGACAATACCAATTTGACCAATAGAACGAATAACTTCCCATTGAATTTCATTGACATGATCAAACCTTTTAAAAACATTAATGACTAAATTTAAAGCATTCATATTATTTTTAAAACCACTTAAAGACCTAACAATTTTCCAAACGAGAACCGTAGTAGGCTCCTTATTAAAGTCCTCAGATCCTATGTTGGCAAAAAGATCATTTATAGAATCAAAAGCTCTATGATCATTATATTTATAAGCAATTGCACCAATAACATCTAAAGCTTGTTCTTTTTTAAAATTAGTAATATTATTATCCTTTAAAAGTTCTACTAAATAAGGAATAGGTGTATTTCCCATCTTAGCCAATGTTCTTGCAGCAAGATCTCTTGGAAGAGGAAAACTCTTTTTATTAAAGTATTTCTTTGGAAGTTGTTTTTCCTGATTACTTCCAATTACTCCTAAAAGTTTTATTAAATATGGAACAGACAATTCACCATAGCTAACTAATGATTCAAATATAGCCATTCGTGAATATAATGTCTTTTCTCTTTTAGATGATTTAAGCAATGAAACAATGATATGTTTTTTATCGTTATCATCTTCAACAATTCCTTCATTTAGAAGCGTTGCAGCTATTGTCCTTTTTTGAGGATCTTTATCAGACAACATAGTGATTAGATCGTCAGATTCAAAATCTTTAAATGGTTTTAAATCATCTGAATTTATCCAACCTCTTTTTTTACGAGATTCCAAATTTTTATACTCCCCATATGATCTTTATTCATATTAAATCTTAATATAGATTTAATTAGCTCATCTATCGTATAAATCATTTAAATAGCTTACCATGATTGAAGCTGCGGTTAAATCAGCTGTCGTTCCTGGATTTAATCTATTTTCAAAAAGAAAGTCATCGAATTCTATAAGTTTACTCTGAAATGTAGAACTAGAATAGTTATCATGATTTAATAATTCTTTTGCTAATTTAGAAACCTCCTTTGCTTTATGTTCACCATACTTTCTTGAGATCAAGGTGTCTGGAACATTAGCGAGTATCGTTAAAAAGGTTAAAACAGTGGAAGTATTTATTGAATAAGTTTTTTTAAAGTTATGAAAGGTTTTAAAGCCTATGTTAAAAGTTATCATCATTTTAGAGGTCAATTCATTTGCTAAGCTATCCCACGAAGCAGAAATCTTTAAAACATCGTACATGGATTGATTTTTATTTACGATCTCCTCTTGAGAGTTGGTACTCGTCACATCAAACTCGTTTCGACTTCCCATTCCACCAGCCTTGGCTATTTCAATAGCTTTATAAAGATCGATCGCATCAAATGGATTTGTATTTTCCATCAATAAAGATAGGTTCTCCTGTAGTTCAGTTACATTATCACTTATGGCTCCAGAAGCAGCGATTGGAATCAACATCATAATAATTCCAAGATTTGTGTTGTTGGCTATCCATTTATCAGTCTCTTCAACGGCCTTTAAGATATATTTACCTAAAAAGGATTCCTTGTTGGTCGTGGGATCGAGGTTAAGAATCTGTGTCGCCACCTCTTTCACACTATCCCCAATAACAACGCCACTAATTAAAAAATCTTCAAATACCATATCATGAAAATCACGAGTTCTATGAACGTTACCAGGTTTAGGATATCCACTCACCTCTAATATTGAAGCTATTTGAGCGATTTTAGATATCTCCTCTGGACTTATCATGGAGCCACCTTTAAATCTGATCTTTTATAATTCATTTAAAACATCCTTGGTGAAGTGGCTTATGATTAAGTCTGCTCCTGCTCTTTTAATAGCCATTAAAGTTTCCATGATAACATCTTCAGTTAAGTAACCTTTTTCAATACCAGCTTTCAACATAGAATACTCTCCACTCACATTGTATGCAGCCATTGGAAGATTAAAACTATCTTTTAATGATTTAATAACATCCAAATATGCTAAAGCAGGTTTTACCATCAAAATATCCGCACCTTCAAGTAGGTCCAACTCTGCTTCCCTAATGGCTTCACGAAGATTTGAAGGATCCATTTGATAGGTCTTTCTATCTCCAAAAGATGGGGTTGAGGATACGGCATCTCTAAAGGGATGATAAAATGAAGAGGCATATTTAACAGAATAAGACATGATCAAAACATCCTCAAAACCAACACCATCTAAACCTTCTCTAATAGCTAGAACCCTTCCATCCATCATATCCGAAGGAGCCACAATATCTACACCAGCTTCAGCATGGGATATTGCAATTTTAGATAAATATTCCAATGTTTCATCGTTCAATACTTCATCTTCATTTACTATTCCACAGTGTCCACTTTTAGAGTACTGGCATAAACAAACGTCACTTATTACAACAAGATTTGTTTCTTCTTTAAGTTTTTTTATGGTTTTCTGAACAACACCATTTTTATCGTAGGCAGGTGAGCCTAAATCGTCCTTAGTGGATTCCATAGGCGTACCAAATACAATGACCGATTTCAATCCTTCTTCCCCAAGTTTTTTTCCAAATAAAACACCATCATCTATTGAATAACGATATTCATCGGGCATTGATTTTATTGGCTCTTTTTTACCGTTCTTCAATCCTTCTTTAATAAAAAGTGGTTGTATTAAATCTTCCTTATTAAGTTTAGTTTCTCGAGTTATGTCTCTAATTTCAGGAGATTTTCGCAACCTTCTCATTCTTGTCATTGGAAAGTTCATTAAAGCACCTTCGATTAAATTGATAATTACAGATTATTCCATATTTTGAACGATTGTTTAATAATAAATTTATAATCATATTAAATATATTTATTTAATAATTAACCATATTTTATTAATTTTATTGATCAATCTATATCTTATTGTTAATATCAATTAATATTTATTAAATGTACCGTGGATGTTAAACCATGAAAATATCATGGAAAAACTTGATAAATATTTTCAAAAAGTCATGACTCCCTAATTCCTCATATAAACGTCTTTTTCAAAGAATTCATATAGAAAGAGATCCTAAATATCTAAATTTTCAAAAAACGACAAAAATTCCATATCTTTTCACGTTGTGTTGTAACAGCAATATTTATATATCATAGTCTTATAGATAACAATTGTTATATAAAGTGTATAACAATTCATATTTTTTGAAAGTAACGTTTCAAGAGGTTCATTGAAATCAACACATCGATTAACAAAAATTAATCGAACGGTTTAGATGTTGATAGTTTAGATTTTTATTTAAGATTTTTTATATTTAAACGATAAATAACTAACAAGAACACGACCAAAAATTAATTATTTTTAAATAAATGTTGTTTTTAAATAAATAGAGAAAATGTTTAAAGATAGATAAAATATAATTTTTTAAAAAGTTTGAATAAACAATGGAGGGAATACAATGCCCACAAGATATATTGGACATGGATACTGGGAAATAATCAGTAGACAAATGAGTGTAGTAACGAAAAGTCAGCAAGAAAAATTTAAAAATGCGGAGATAACCGTGATAGGTACTGGTGGTATCGGTGGAGCCACACTCGAGATGTTGGCTCGCCAAGGTGTTGGCAAACTTAATTTTGTTGATAAAGATGTTTTCGATCTATCAAACCTTAACAGACAAGTAATGAGTAGTTTAGATGCCTTAGGTCGAGACAAGACGTTGGTTACAAAAGAACAGTTGAGAAAAATAAATCCTTACGTCGAAACTAACTCTATAAGTCAAGAGGTGAATGAAGACAACGTCGAAGAGATCATTAAAGATTCCGACATTTTAATCGATGCAGTAGACAATTTAATAACAAGAGTCATTCTAACAAGAGCCGCGAACAAACTTAAAATCCCATACATTCATGGAGCCATTCATGGAACGGCTGGACAAATTACCACGTTCACAAACGACACACCAAGCTATGAAGAACTATTTAAGTTTCCATCGATTGGCAAAAAATTGGATGATAAAGTAAGAAAAGATATTCAAAAAATGACACGAGGAGTTCCGCCTGTTATTGGACCTGTACCTAACATAATAGGATGTTTAGAAGCAATAGAAGCATTTAAATTAGTAACGGGTATTGGAAAAGTAACCTACGCACCTGAAATTCTAACCTTCGACCTTTTGGACTTTAAGTCTTTTGAAGTTCAAAACATCTATAGTTAAGGACTTAATTTTTTGCTATGTATTTTTCTTTCCATTTCTCTGTGAATAATTGTCGATCGATGATTTTGTAATATATCATTGTGAATCTGTTGGATAAAAATTCTTCACTCTCAATATAGACAGTATAAAGTTCTAATTTTAATGTTCTCCAAACTTGTTCAATGGGATTAAGATTAGGAGAATAACTGGTTAAAAATATTAGTTTAATGTTTAATATTTTGGCAATTAATCTAACTAAATAAGCTATATGAACTGAATAATTATCTAAAACTACAACAATTCTTTTTTCATCTTTAAAATAGTTTTTAATCTTTTTATCCATTAATTTTTCATTTTTTTTTTAGGATTTATTTTTACTTTTGGTTTTGATCCTTTTTTTTAATTATTCTCCCAACATTTGGAGTGTTTTAAAACAGCTACTTCATCTACTAAACCATAAATATCTTTATCCTGATCAATAGTTCTTGTATCGTTTTTTAACAATTCTTCAGCATTATGTACTTGATCTTCTGCAATAGGGTGAGGTTTAACCCAAGAGTATTCTAACTTCTTAATGATTCTTTTAACTTGCTTTAAAGAATAATCAATCCCAAAATTATCTTTAATGTATAAATAAACGTCATTTGTCACTAAATATTCTTCTTTTCCCGTTCATTCATCTAATTTTTGTAATTGTTCATCAGATAAACGTGCTGGTATTCCAGCACCTTTTTTATGTCTTAATCGCTATTCCTTTTTCATTCCATTTTTTAACCCAATCATTACCTGTTCACACAGGAATATCAAGAATTTCACAGGATTTTGCAATATCATTTGTTTTATAAACCTGTCTTATAAGATGCAATCGATTAAGAGTTTTAGTATCCCTTTCAAGCTTACGAATTTCTTTAACCAAATCTTCAACAATCATATGCTCAATAATTTTCAATTCACACTTTATATAGTGTTTTGGATATTTTATAATTTTATTTTTTCTTTGTTTTTATAGTAAATTATTTATATAAAATCTTATAGATATTTATAACAGCTATACGAATTATTGGTACGACTTAATCAAAAATAAGCGAAATTAAAAATAAACAAAATTTCTATGATGATTCAAACGCTTAAATAATTATATAAAAAATTTAATGTAATTTTTAACAATTAATCGTATAAATAAAAACTAAAAAATATAAGAAACACTATAATATATAATAACTCATTCTATATAAATATTAGCAAAAAAATATGTCTCAAACTATAAATAAACCTGATTTAATATTTAAATTCTATTTTAAAGTGTTTTAATGAGAGTTATTTTTCGCATGTTCGGCAAAGCTTACTTATTCCTTTATTAAGTATATTAAAACTTAAAATCAAGTGTTTTAGTTTAAAATCCAATATAGGGATGTACTTTTATAAAATAAGATATTTACAACCTTAAAACATGACAGATAAGGTTCGACAATGCTTCGATTTTTGCTCAAAATCTAACACCCTA
>JAITEE010000012.1 GCA_031282205.1 Candidatus Methanovirga aequatorialis
ATTAATAACTCTGTATAACGATTATCAATGGTCTCTGATACAATAATGGAATATTTTTTGTTTTTATCAATCTATTTGAACTTACGCTTTCTTATAATGATATTCAAAAAAGTTTTTTGCTGCCAAGCCATACGGTTTAATATATCAAAACTTGTTTTCAAAGATATTTGCCAAAACCTTTACTGAAAATTAAATATCAAGCAGAAGAATATTGATAAAGGAAAAATAATGATGTTGTCCAGATCAGAAAAAATTAAAACAATCATAATTTTAGAATATGAATAGAAATATTGTCCCAAAATTCTCTATTTCGTAGAAGTTTTCGTTATCATTAAAGAAAATGAACACACCGAAACTAAAATCAAAAATCGTTTGGTTTTCTTCGTAGAAAGTTAACTAATAGCTTCTTCTAAAAACTAACCATACTGAATTAATTTTAGCAAATATCAATATTATGTTAACGTCATTCCTTGAGTTCTATAATCTATAATCAATACTCTGTGATTATTATCCCTCAATTTGAAAGTATATCGTTTCTCTTCTATAAGAAAATGGTTTACTGTAACCACCTTCGACTGTCTCCAACTTAGGACATTAGGGCCACCTTAGTGGTCCAGTTAAGAGCCAGACTCTTCGTCCGAAAACTCAGAGTTGGTTGAGGCTATGGCATTTATGCTTCTTTTCTCTCTGCAATAACCCCAGATTCGGGAGAATGGAGGATAGCAAGATTCTAGATGTATTCTCTCTGTTCATCTTCAACGCCATCTCCAACAAAATTTGTATTATCTTCATCACTTTCCTTATCCAATTTCTCTTCTTTAAATTACATTATGAAAATAATATGAGTAAAAAACCAACCGAAATGTAATTTAAAATGTTGATAAAGAAATGAAATAAATAATTCATTAGAATTTGAAGTATTTTTCATTCCAGATAACCTTCTCTGGCCAACGAGCGAAATTGAGATTTCTTCCTGTTTAATATTAGAATGATACAATAATATTTTATTATTGAATTCAAAATTGCTGATCTAATTAAAATAATAATATCAAATTGAGAAATGCTTTTGGACATATCTGAAATTTGACTAGAATTATTTTGATATCAAGTTTCATCTGAGGGCATAAGCGATATAATGCGTGTAACCTTTAAATCGAAGAACAATACACTTTTCTCTGTAACCAGAAAGAATAATATTTCCATATTAATTTTCTAGGCTCATGAATAAAGTGCCGTTTCCAAGTTATTCAATTCTAATATTATAAGAATCTGATCCCAATATTCTTAATAACTTTTATCTTGTTTTGAATATATTTTATGAGATAACACATATGCAAATAAAAATCAAGAAAAAAATAATATTAACCTAAATAAAAACTTATATCATTAGTTATTGACATAATTTGCAAAATAAATAGAAATACTATTTTAAGAGTGTTCAGGTAATCAATGGAGCTAATGATCAAAGTAAAAAATGTTAGCAAAATACCCAGGAAAGCAATGATATTTTAGGCTGGAAAAAATAACAAAAAATTTAAAATTTTTTCAAACGTGGGTACCGAATTCTGCACCCCCACAAAGTCAACTTTTTGCAATTTTTTTCTGGAAAAATCGAAATTTTCGAACTCAAAAACTCAAAATTTCGCCATTTTTCGTTTTTAGACGAATTTTGCATTTTTTGTAAATTTTGAATTTGATTCAACCGAACAATAGCGCTATCTTAGATGATCTCAAATCCAAATTCTGATCGGTTTTGACTGAATATTTATCGAGATATGATCATTTCTATCTCGAGTCCCTTTGAAGAAGAAATATTGTTTCATAACATTATCTTCTTTCACGCCATTAATATTGATTGAAGACATTAATAAAATGTTCTTATCATGCTTATACATCCTTTTAGATGTTGTCGCTTTTTGAAATTCCTGTTATATATTAAGATCTTTGTTCCAGGATTTCGTTTCCAATTGAGCTGTTTTGAGCATTCATTATCGTATTGGAACCATCTTTGATTCTCACTCGCTTCATTGAACCAACGGCTATTGCATTACTCTATAATTCTCAGATGATGTTAATGCCAAATATAGAATCAGCTCTAATAAACCAATAATGTCTTAAGTTAGATAACTCAAATTTGCCAGTTGTAATATATCATTTTTTAAGATCTTACAATTTGCTTAGCTATAATTATTTAACTTTTTTCATATCATTCATCGATTTTTAATTAACCCTTCCAATACAATATTTCTGGTTCGAACTCTATTTCAATTCTTAAGAATTTTTGTATGTCTCTCAACACAAACTAATTATTATCTCTGTTGATGTAAATTGTTGAGTATCAACACAATGACTATCGAGATTTCGAGTAATAGATTCCTTAATAGTTAAGAAATCGATTATTTCTATTCTTCCGAAATAATTGTATTTATTATGATAATCTTATGTTATTGTGAAAATTGATATATTCCATTTCTCGAAGAAAGAATGTCCTCATTATTATTCTCACTGATTTGACTTTTTTATCATCCATTATCACGATAATTTAGTAAATCCATTTGTTGTTATTGAAACTGCATTTTGGACCCTAAAAATATAATTCAGTGGATTTTCATCTGTTTTTACTTCGAATCTCAATAAAAGTACTTGCCTTGTTATCCGAAAAAAGAATTAGATAGCTCGAAAATTCTGAAAATATTTGCATTTCAGTTTAATTAATGCTGTAAATTGATTATTAGCTATATCATATGTTAAATTGGGTGGCATAATTATTGATTTTACATTTCTTAATGCTGTTTTAAGATTAATAACTCTGTATAACGATTATCAATGGTCTCTGATACAATAATGGAATATTTTTTGTTTTTATCAATCTATTTGAACTTACGCTTTCTTATAATGATATTCAAAAAAGTTTTTTG
>JAITEE010000034.1 GCA_031282205.1 Candidatus Methanovirga aequatorialis
TTTAATGATTGCTTTTAGATTATTTGTACTTTTAAAAAATATTGGAATTCTGATGATGAACTATGTTAAATATCCATGGAAATCCCGTCAATTTTTTATATTTTTCAGACACCTTGATAATTAATAAGATTTAAATAAAAATTAATTAAGAATAATATTTTAAAGTCAAGTGAATAACTACAAATATTCTTTATTCCATTATAAAATAACTTGGAGAAAAAATACTAAGTACAAAAAACATTTTATATTAAAAATAGAACACACATTATCATATAAAAATATAATTAAATTTATTGACTGCCCACCGACTATGACGGCTGAGGATTTTGGATTTATTACCCAAAAATTTCCTTTGGTAATGTTTTGGGTTGGGGTTGGAGGGGATTATCCACTTCATTCACCTTACTTTTTACCAAACAGCGGTTTTATAATGCCTTATGTTGAAAAAATTAGTGGATATTTGCTAACGAGATGACATTGAATTTAAAAAAATATTTTTTTTTTGAATAGCTTGGAATTTTTTGAATGCATTCATTTTTGTTTTTAATGACAACAACAAGAATTAAGGCACAACTGTGTCAGGATATTTTTCTTTTGTCTTTGGCACGGAAACGACTATTTATAAAAGTTTTGAGATGTGACATATAGAGATTTGAAATTTTGATAAAGGTGAACATGAGTCAACCTTTAAAATTCAAAAAATTGAATTGTGAGATGTATCTCACAAAAATAGAAAAATTTAGGTTAGTTAAATATTGATTAATTTGATTTAAAAGTAGATATTTTTACAGAAGAAATATGCCCAATCGATTATAGAACTTTTGTGGTTGTTAAGTTGCAACGATAATTCAATTGGGCTTTTTGGAGATAATATCAATTAAATGATATCGTGTTTAATCTACTAACAACTTGATCTGATAAACAGATCTTTTCTATAAATTTTTAGTAGACAATATGATATTGAACTTGGTAGTATATAAAGGTTTAGGTTTAACTAAAATTTTTTTTTAAAATATTAACGCCATAGTTCAAAATATTGGTTTAACATCAATCAACTCATTTTAATTCTATTTAAATTTGATATAACTTGTTTATAATTATTATTCTAATAATATAACTTATTTAAATGTTTAATTATTATTATAAGACTTAATTATACATTTTATTTTGCAATATAACGAATTACATCATTAAATAATCATGCGAGGTTTAACATGGTATTGGAATTGTTGGCTCCTGCAGGATCATATGATATTTTCAAAATAGATGTTAATGCTGGTGCTGATGCAGTTTATTTATCAGGAAAACGTTTTGGAGCCAGGGCGTATGCAGAAAATTTCACCATAGAAGAAATTGAGAAAAGTGTTAGGTACGCTCACTTAAATCGTGTTAAAGTTTTTATCACGGTAAACACTTTAATAAACAACTTTGAGGTGGTAGATTTTTTAAACTATGTATTTAAACTTTACGAGATGGGTGTTGACGCGGTCATCGTCCAGGATTTTGGAGCTTTAAAACTAATTCAATCCATTTTTCCAAGGATTAAAATCCATGCTTCAACACAAATGGGGTTAAATAATTATCATAGTGTATTATGGGCAAAGAACAATGGGATTTCAAGAGTTATACTTCCTCGTGAGTTAAGTGTTGATGAAGTTTATGGGATACGTTCAAAGTTAAAAGAAAGTAACGTTGACTTGGAATTAGAAGTTTTTGTTCATGGAGCCATTTGTTACTCTATTTCTGGAAGATGTTATATCTCTTCTCTAAACAATGGAAGAAGTGGTAATAGAGGAGCTTGCACCCAACCATGTAGAAGAGAATATACCTTGAAATATAATGGATCTAGAATATATGATGGTTACTTGTTATCCACACGTGATTTAAACGTCTGTGATGATTTGGATAAGATTTCAAAAGTAGGTGTTGATTCGGTTAAATTAGAAGGACGAATGAAATCAGAGGATTATGTTGGGACGGTAGTAAATAGCTATAGAAACCTTTTAGATAATAAAGAAGAAGATTTTAAAGAGGATTTAAATCTTGTTTTTAATCGAAAATTTACAAAAGGTTATCTTCTAAACGAAAAACCAGGAAATGTTATGGGTCGTGAAAGTTCAGGACATATTGGATTTTATGTTGGGGATGTTGTTGCTATAAATAATGAAAATGGAATTAATATCAATAATGAATCTAAATTTGCTAATAAAAAATATAAAAATCATGATAGAATGAATAGAGCTTTAAGGGGAGATACTTATCAAGTTAAAGAGATTCAGGTATATAAAAAAAATAGGATCAACGTTGAGTTAGGGGATGGCGTAGCTTTTAAATACAAAGATAAAGTTAAAGGAATATATCTTGATAATATAATAGAACAAAATGCCGATCGTATCGTTTTTAATACAACATGTAACGTTAGAGTTGGAGATAAAGTTTTCATAAGCTACTCTCATTCACTTCATAAAGAACTTAAAAAATACAAGAAAGAATACCTTCACTCTAAAATACCTATATCATTATATATTTCTTTAAACAAAGACTTAAAGATTTTTGTGAGATCTAAATTTATTTTAAATAATGATAGACTTGAATTCGATTATGTGTCCTCATCAAAATTTGAAAAGGCTATTAATTATCCTACATCAATTGAAAAAATAGAAAAACAGCTATCTAAAACAGGTAACACTCCATTTTTCATGGTTGAAATTGAAATAACCGATTTCAACACCGATCTTTTTATCCCGATTTCTGAGTTGAATAAAATTCGGCGAGAAATATTAGATGAAGCCAAAAAGATTCTATTAAAACATTACAAACCCAGTAAAAGCCAAATTAACTCTACAAAAACTAAACTGAATTCATTTATTAAAGACTACACATCTAAAAAATTAGAAGGTCACACAAAGTTAGAAAATTCTAAAGAAGATGAATTAGGGTTATCTGTCTTCGTCGACAAGATTGATCTTGTTAAAATCGCTTCAAACTATCCTATAAAGAGAATCTATTTTGACCCATCTTACTTGTACAACGATTCCAATGACTATTTCAAAAACATTGAGAATTTATTAATCGAGGCGTTAACTACACTGTTTATGGATCACACATTTAAAACAACAATAATTGAGCTTGTTTGGGTTCTACCTTCTTTCATGTCTGATGATGAGGTAAGTAAATGTGTAGAAATTTTCAATGATTTAAAGAACCTAGGAATTGATCTTTCAATAATGAGTGATATTCCTGGTGTTAACAATTTATTTGACTGTAGTGTATATGGTAATTACAACTTAAATGTATGGAATAGCTTTGCATGTGAAAATTTAAAAAAATTTGGTTTTAGTAGCTTAATATTATCTCCGGAATTGTCTTATGACGAGATTAGAGAGTTAATTTTTAAATATTCTAAAAAAGATTTGGATTTTGAACTTATCGTTCATGGAAACCTAGAGGTGATTGTTAGTCGTGATGATTTTTCAAATTTAAAGCAGGGAAGGGATCTTGTAATTAATAACAATTCGGATTATGTCATACTGGAAGATAAAAAAAGAAAAAAATTTAGGTATAAAATTCATTTTGATTTTGATAAAAAAAGCCATATTATAAATAAAGACTGTTTGTGCTTAATCGATGAATTGAACAGAATTAAACGTCTTGGACTTGGTTCTATTATTTTAGATTGCAGATTTTCAAATGAAAATTACACATCACAAATCATTTCACTTTATATGGATGGATTGAAGGATAAAGATAAAAACAGATTGAATTTACTTAAAAAAGATGTTTCATCTATTTCTCATTCATATCTCAGTAAAGGTAACTTTTTAGAAGGTCGTGTTCATGAAAACCGATAGATAAATTCTTGTCTTGTATGTTCCTTCATAAAGAATCAAAAACCATTTTTAAATAGGAGCCTGTCGTGTAATTATTTTTAGGTATCGTAAAAAGATCCTGGATTTGAAGATCTAAGATTTTGATTTTCAGCCAAAAAACTTCGGATAATATAAAATTATTTTTTTTGTTGGCTGGTGGGTTTGTCATTTTCATTGGTTTATATGATAATTGGAGGGTGTAAAAAAGTGTGGAGTTTTTCATAAAAATCAACATTTACTTATAAAGAAAATGTGAAAAATTAAAAAAACTCCACAAAAATTTACACCCTCGATAATTGACAAGATTTATATACCACATATCGACAATATTTAAATGAACAAGTTTTTTTAAATGAACAAGTTTTCAAATTTGTATTACTTTGCAATGGTTAAGTGCATACGATTTGGAATACTATTAAGATCATGGAAAATAACAGATTGAATGTAGATATTAACATGACAATTGTTAAAATATATAAGATTAACTTTATTAAGCTTTAAAAAGGTAGTTTATGGTGATACAATTAATACTAAGATCCAAATATCTGACGATAAAATGAACGTTGAAGTTTCTGGAAGATTAGATATTGAATCCTCTTATGGGTTAGAAAGAGAGTTAATGGAAAATATCTCTGGAATAACTGAATTGATTCTTGACTTCAAAGGCTTAGAATACATTTCCAGCTCGGGGCTTCGAGTGATTCTTACAATTCAAAGAATGATGAAAGACCAAGGAAAGTTAATTGTTAAAAATGTAAATGAGTTTGTAATGGAAGTCTTAAAGACCACCAATATAGATAAACTTTTAGATATTCAATAGGCCATAATTTTAATAAATAAAAATTGATCGTCACTTGATCCGTTATAAATGGTCATATAAATTCAATGTATAATCTGTCTTAAGATCAAAAAAAATTCTAACCCATTTGGATAGTGGTTCAAACTGCAATAATAAACTATATATTATAGTATTAAAATATTAATCAAGGTGTTAGATTTTCATGAAAAATTCAAGATAGATGGATAGTTATTTAATAGGTTCTAAGAACTATTTCATGGTAGTTTTAAAAAGTACAATAATAAAATTCTTTAAATTCAAAA
>JAITEE010000040.1 GCA_031282205.1 Candidatus Methanovirga aequatorialis
AATTTTTTTGGGGTTTTGAGAGGTGGTCAAAACTAATTTTTTTAAGAAAAAATTTTCTTATTTTCTAAATTAAAGCATTTTTAAAGCTTTTTAATTTTAAAATTTAGACTTTTGTCCACCTCTTGTTTTTACTATTTGGAATAAAATAAAAGACAAGTTTCAAAATTGTCCTGCAAGAATGAGTGTGGCAAGAAAAATGATTGACTTGGGTGTTAGAGTTTATAACGATCATTAAGTTGTACTGTTGAGATCTAAAAGTTAGTATAACTTATTTAATAACATTATCCCTGCTGGAATGTTGTTAAAAAGTATTGCTCAAAGTTTAGAGTTAAGAGTGATTGAAATTGAGACAAAAAGAGATAACAATGAATACTAAAGGTTTCTGTCTATTAAAAAAATTTTCGTGAAAAAAAAATGATATATCTTTAGAAATAACTCTTTTTTACAACTTTTTAGAAGATTTCTTATCTATCTAAGGAAGAATTAAGTCTATCTTCTTCATCTAAGGAATTCAACAATTCTCCCCATGCTTCTAATGATTCTTTAGCTGTTTGGTCATCTAAAACTTCGATGGCATATCCTGCGTGGACAAGGATATATTTACCTACTTCTACACCATCAACTAAATCCAATTTCACTTGGGTTTTAACTCCTCCGAAGTCAACAAAACCAAGTTTGTTCTCTTCATCTAACTCTACGATTTCAGCAGGGGCGGCAATACACATAAATATTCATCCATATATTTTACACTCAACGTTCTATTTTTAGAGAGGGCGTAAATTTTTGTGGAGTTTTTTTAAAATTTTCAAATTTATTTATAAATAAAAGTAAATTTTTCCAAATAACTCCACACTTTTTTACACTTTCTTTTTAGAACCACATTTTTTTAATAATAACTTGAATGTTATACTGTTGTTGTTAGAATATATAAATTTTTCCAAACTTTTAGAAAAATTTTTGATCAAGTAGTTAATGAACAAGATTTAAAACACGCTTGTTTTACTAACGTCTAATTCAATATCTTGTAGTTCATTGATATAATGATTTACAAATTTATCGATAAACTCAACTACGTTACCTTGATTAAAATAGCTATTTCCTTCTTTATCTTTTAATTGGTAAAGTCCAACTACATCCACATCATCAGGACTTCCATCGTCAGTTAGATTGATACCTAAATGTATTTTAATGGAGTTTAAAGATGCTGTGGCTATTGAAACTGTGAGCTTACTTTTTTTTGAAGTGTGTATATAAATGTCGTCACCTTCTCTTAAAGTTTTAACTCCTTGTTTAGTGAGTTCTTCAGATAGGATCATTACAAGTAATCTTTGGCGAATATAAGCGGTCCTTAAATTCCCTGGCTGAATATCAAAATGTTCAACAACACAGTTGATTATCTCATTTGATTTTATATCTAAACCAACATCTTCGTAGTCTTTTAGATTCTCATTTTTAATGTTCATAGATCCTATCCATGTGATAATGGATGAGCCTTTAATTTTAAATCTTTTAAATCCCCAGTTAGGATTAATTTGACTTCCATCATATTCAAAGTTGTCATCTAAATGTTTATGAATTATCATAAATTTTATCTTTATTTGATGGAATATATAATATTTAATATTTGATCTAAATTGTTTGATTGAAACTAGGTTTAATTTATAAAATAAAATATCTAAATTATAATGGTAATGTTTATCATTTATTAATTTAATTATTTCTTATAAAATTGTCTAAATTAAATTTAAATGGATTGTATTGGATATTGATATTTTATAAATTAATAAACTTTTCAAGATGACTATAAAATTAATTCTGTTCTGTAGGTAGATGGAGTTTAATGGATTTAGGTAGATACAGATAGTTAATCAAGGGTTGATAGAAGTGAGGCTCAGAACAAGGGATTTTATATATACAAAAGACGATCTATTTTTCGCGACTACAAACTACGTTCATCCAGAAGACAGAGTACTTTCTTTTTTAAGGTATGTTCCTGATGAAAATGGAGATAGGATAAAAAACGGTAAACGGTATTCAAAAGTCACCTCAGATGAGGCTTACAACTATTTGAAAGAAAATTATCCTGAATATCTGTATTTTTGTATTACTACAAACATGGAGATGATGGGAGTACCTTTTAATAAAATAAAAGGTATAATTAGACCTGAAGAACGATTGAAGGAGATCAGGGAAAGTAGTGAAAATAAGTCTTTATATAAAAATTTAGTCGATTTAACGGATTTTTTTCATTATATTGGAGGAATCCCTTATGAAAAATTAGGAATATCTGGCTCTATTCTTCCTAATCTCGAAAAAGATGATGTTTCTGATTTAGATTTCGTCGTTTATGGATTAAAAAATCATAAAAAAGCAATTGAAACCTTTAAAACCTATAAAGATAAAGAAGTGGAACTTCATGACAGGTTTGTGGTTTTAAACTCCATTGGTGATGATTTTTGGGATGGACTTTATGATAAAAGAATTAAGGATTCGAGTTTAACAAAGAAGGAGTTTTCTTTCTATGAAAGTCGTAAGAACAATCGGGGGGTGATCAATGGAATACTTTTTGATATACTTTTTACTCGTGACTGGGATGAAATTCATGGTGTATGGGCTGATGTTAAATATGAGAAGGTTGGTGATGCTAAAATTGAAGCAAGGATTAAAAGTGCAACACTTGCATTTGATAATCCTGCAGTTTATGAAGTAGAAGATTTAAAAATTCTTAATGGAGCCGATGTTAATATAACCGAGATTGCATCCTTTACTCATACATACGCTGGTCAAGTTATCGATGGTGAGGAGATAATAGCTCAAGGAAAAGTTGAAAAGGTTAGTGAAAATATGAAAGACAGGTATCGTTTGGTTGTTGGAACGACGAGAGAGTCGATAAATGAGTTTATTAAACTGAAATAATATTATGATGGTTTACTTGAACTTGTGTTTATTCAATATTTGAATGCCTATATTTCAAGTCGTCTTCTGTTTTATGTAATCTTGTCATCAACTCAGCTACCAAACCGTCGAGGATGACTATTGAAGTTAATTCAAACAAGGTCCCAAGAGGAGTTAATGAGGAGTACTCTCCTTTTAGTCTTCGATGATCATGGTCATTATTTTCATGAACTATTTTTTGTGTTCTAATGGTGCAGATCACGTCTGATAGTTTAGCAATAGTTGAATCAGAATTGGAGGTAAATAGTATAACTTTAGAACCAAGATTTTTAGCTGTTTTAACTGCAAGATGAACACTTCTTGTTTCACCAGAACCAGATAAAGCAAAGATACAATCTTTTTCATGAATGGATGGTGTTATAATATCACCTACAATGTAGGTGGATATTCCTATTTGCATGAGTCTCATTGCAAAAGATTTAGCTACTAAACCTGATCTCCCTACCCCTACTACGAAGATATTCTTAGAATCGGTTATTAACTCTATTATTTCATTGATTTTGTCCTCTTCAATGTAGTTGGCGGCGTACTCTATTTTTTTTAAAACTTCGCTGATAGTTTTTTTCATTAACATTTTACTCTGCACGTAAGATTTAATTTCTTTTATATTGTTTGATGTTCTCCACTGATTATTTCTATCCAGTAGACTCCGATTTTCCGTTTTATTATCGAAGATAATTTGGAAGAATTTATTCCTCGTTTTTTTTTCAGTTTAAAATTTTATAAACCAAAAACAGCTACTTTAATAAAATATTTATAGATAACATCTATTAATAAATTACATGATCGTCTCAATGCTGTCAAGCTAATATTTATATTACTTTGAATATAAATATTTGTAATTGATTTGCGTTGGTGTTTTTTTTATGGAATCTACTGATATTATTAATGGTTTTTTTGAGTTTATTGAGAGTGATG
>JAITEE010000020.1 GCA_031282205.1 Candidatus Methanovirga aequatorialis
TTTCATTAAAATTATCTATTTAAGATTTTATAAATTAAAATAGCTATTTTAATAAAATATTTATAAATAAACATTTATTTAATAAAATAAACTAATATTAAATGGTTATTTTAAAAAAACTAAGATATTTATAAGGTTCAAAACTTGCAAACTTAACTTTCATGCCTATAGATAATTTTTATAAGAAATAATTAAATTAATAATTGATAAACACTACCATTATAAAAGGTTATTTTAGTTTTAAAAGTAAATCCTCAAGAGTTGGAGCACCAACAAACTCCACAACACCGTTGATAACAACAGCTGGTACGGCCATTATACCATAATCAACAGCTCTTTTATTATTCTCCATTATATTAATTACTTCAACATCCATCTTATCTTGAAGTTGTTCTTTTGCCTGCATAACAACGTCCTCAGCCATAGGACAGTAAGGACATGTTGGTGATGTAAACACTTCCACTCTATATACCATATTCTCATCCTCCATATAATATTAATAATTAATCAAATTAATATCCAAATTTAAACTATTCAAATAAACAATTTAAACTATTCAAATAAAGTTTTAATTCAGTTAAATGGTTTAACTCAACATTAATAATTTGATAAAACTTTTCATAAGTATCTCATTCAATAAAATCGTACATTTTTTAAATATTATACATTTTAATATAATATCTCTACTAGTATAAATATATGTTTAATGATATAAAAAATGTAATGAAAAATCAATAGAAGGATCGAAAAAGAAATATAAAAGTATAAATATCTATTTAACAATTAAAAAATAGTAGTAACTAAAAAATAGTTGTTTATATTACTAAAAATAATTATTGTACAGTCTCTAAAATTTAGAGATTATTAGTGAAAATTTTCTAATTCTTCTTCAATAGTATCCCAGAATCCAACTGCCCATGTTGCATCTCCATCAATGATCATATCCAATAATCTAAGCTTCCCGTCTTTTAATCTAAAAAGCCTAAAATCTTTTTGAGATTTTTTTCCTTCTTTATTACAATCTAAGTATAAACCATCAGAATACTCCACATCAAAATCTCCAGATTTAACAAATTCTCCAACTAATGAATAACCATTTTTAACTGACTTATCTAACTTTTCCACAGTTTTCAACCATCCACCATTCAATCTAAACTTAATACCTGGATCAATAGTCCTTATCTCTTTTTCCCAATTCAAAACCATTATATCATCTCCACAATATTTTAAATATCTAAAGTGTATAACACTTTATATTCTAAAGGTACATATCCAAATTAGCCAAGAGAGAGCAAGCCAAAAATAATGGTATCTCAAAAAATATTTAACAGATACAAAACATATAAATATAAAATAAAATAGAACGTTTGATGAAAGTGAAAATCGGCTTTGTAGAAATCATGTTAAGTATGGATGAGATCATATAATTAAGTTAAAGAAACCATGTTAAAAAACGCACACTATGACTATATCCTACATAAAATCATTTAATATAAAAATCAAAATATGATTTCTACAAAGCCGAAAAATCAATATAAAGTTATAAAAGTGAGTTAAAAAATTGGTCATGTTTATGGGCTGGTAGCTCAGACGGTAGATCGTCGCCTTGGCATGGCGGAGGCCCCGGGTTCAAATCCCGGTCAGTCCATTTTTAATATGTTCACGTTTTTACTCAAACGCCATGTTATTCTAATTAACTGAATTATCTGAGTTAATGTCATTGTTAAAGTTAATATCATCTTTATAATCCATATCAAACTCCTTTAACAATGTCTTAAGCTGTTCTAACCTTTGAATTTTAGTATTCTGATCGTTTAATTCCTTAGACAAATCATTGAATTTCCGCTTATAATCGATATTCTCTTCTAAATCTTTAAGTCTATTTTCGTTTCTAGATATTTTAGTCTCTAATCTATCGATAAAAACTTTTTTTTCACTTAATTCCGTTTTTAAATCATTGAATTCTTTTTTTTTAAGATGAAGATCATCTTCTAAAGTTTTAATAGTCATTTCTTTTTTAAGCAAGGTATCTTTTAAAGATTCGACTTCTTTTTCAAAAAATTTTAATTCATTCTCAGTAATAGCTATCTTTTTCTCTAAATTAATGACTTCCCTATCCTTTTGTAAAATCGTACCCTTTGAATTGTCCACTTCTTCTTTTAAAGAATTTATTTTATCTTCATGACTATTTTTTACATCTTTAATATCATTTAATTCAATGTTTTTCATGTTAATAAAGGCATGAAGTTCCTTTATTTTTGAGTTAAGTTCTTTATTACTATTTAAGCTTGATTGATAATCCTCCATCTTAGAGTCATATTCCTTCATTTTAGATCTACAATCCTTAAGTTCTATTTCATATTGCTTAACAAGTTTTTTACTTTCATCAAGCTCTATTTCATATTTGCCAATTGTTTCTTTACCCTTCTCAATTTCATCCATATATCCATCAACAGTTTCTTTATTTTTATCAATTTCAGATAAAAGACCATCTATTTCAGCATTTTTAGAATTTAATTCATCTTTAAGAGATTCATTAAGGTTTTCATTGCTAACCTTTGATTTAAGTTTCTCAATCATTTCATTCTTAGACTCAATTTCTCTCCGAATATCTAAAAATTTTTCATAGTATGAACCATCTTCAAGTTTACTAATTTTAGATTTATAGTCTTCAATTTCATTTAAACATTCATTTATTAACTTATCCTTTTCTAAAATAGTGATCAGTGTTTCTTTCAAGTCTAAATTATTTTTTTCTAATTCTTCAGATTTAAATCTATTAATGTCCTTTCTAAGTTTATCTTTAATTTCATTGAATGAAGATTGAAAATCCTCTAACTCCTGAATTCTATTATTTTTTTCGTTGATGATATTTTGTTTATCAGATATGATCCTGTTTGATTCATTTAAAAGATTTTTTAATTCAAAAATCTCATCATCTCTGTTTTTAATAACATCCTTTAACGCACCTATACTTTTTTCATCTTTTAAAAAGTTGTTTTCATTTTGAACCTTAACCAACTCTAACTTAAGACCATTAATTTCTAACAAACAAGATTTAACAACCTTTTCAAGTTTTTCTTTATTCTTTAAAATAGATACCATACTATATCCCCTAATATCCATATAGATACACACTAAAATGAAAATTTAAAATATACCTTAGGTACGTATTAAAATAGACATCATACTCTTAAAGTAACTTTTTAACTATGAGCTCCGCATTTAAAATAGAAGTTCCAGCCGCTCCACGAATTGTATTATGCCCAACTAAAGTATATTTAAAACTATTGTTGAATGAATTATCCCTTCTAAGTCTTCCCACAGTGACACTCATTCCACCTTCAGTATTTCTATCCATTCGAGGCTGAGGACGATTTTTTTCTTCAGTGACAATTACAGGATTTTTAGGGGCTGAAAAAAGATCAAGTCTCTGTGGCAAACCTTTGAAGTTGGACATTTTATTTTTTACATCCAAAATATCTATATCCTCATCAAGTTCAATGAAAACAGACTCCGTATGTCCATCTAAAACAGCTACTCTATTACATGACGCACTTAAATTAAAATCAGCATATTTAACTTGACCTCCATCGATCGTTCCAAGAAGATGTAAAGTTTCACTCTCCATTTTCTCTTCTTCTCCATCAATAAACGGGACCAAATTATCCACAATGGCCATCGAAGGAACACCGTTGTAACCAGCACCAGAAACTGCCTGCATAGTCGAAACATAAACTCTATTAATATTATAATTATCATGGATAGGTTTTAAGGTCAAAGTCAAAGCAATGGTGGAACAGTTTGGGTTTGTGACAATGAAACCATCCCATCCCCTATTTTTTTGTTGAATTTCAACTAAATCCAAGAACTCAGGATTTACTTCAGGTATAATAAGAGGAACATCATCCACCATACGCATCGCACTTGCATTAGAAGCTACAATAAAGTTCTCACCAAATTTTGGTTCCACAACCTTTGCAAGCTCAGTTGGAAGAGAAGAAAAAAGAATTTCAACATCACCATCAAGGACGTTTGGATCGGTTTCACTTACAACAACGTCTTTAACAGACTCTGGCATGGAACCTTCAAGATACCATGTTGTAGCGTCTTCATATTTTTTACCTGCTGACTTTGAAGAAGCCGTCAATGCAGAAATCTCAAAATTTGGATGTTTATCAAGAAGTTCAATGAACCTTTGCCCTACCATTCCCGTTGCACCAAGTACTCCAACCTTTATCATCATTCCACCAAGAAATATATTTTTTTATACGTTCCGATTTATTTTTATATATTGTTCCAATAGTTCATGTACAAATTAGATTGTTATCGACACAAAATAATTATAGACCAATCGACTCAATATATGACCGATACCGAAAACAAGTCAAAATTTATAGTAGATCAAATAATTATTCTATGCTCTTCTCAGGATCTGAGGTCTTTTTATCTTCAGAATTTTCTTCTTTTTCAGGTGGCTTTTCAAAGGATTCTACAAATTCCACCTTTTCAACGTCCATATTTTTCCAAATATCTTTTGATATTCTTGACTTAGCTTGTGTAATCGCGAATTGTGTTTGATTTTTGTTTAAGTTCGCAGTTTTATAAAGCTCTATAATAACGGTTTTTCCATCTATTTTCACCTTTGTCTTCTCCAAGTCAAAGTTAGGTTGTATAGGGTAATGTAACGCTATCATGCTTTTTACTTTTTCTACATCGTCTTCAATAACCTTTACAACTTTAAGATCGTACTCCAATGTCTTACCAGCAAGGGGATGGTTAAAATCCACTTTTACTCTCCCACCATTAACAGTCAATACTCTTCCTTCGTTATATCCCATGGTCACTTGCATACCTGCAGTTGGATTTATATTGGAATTTTTAAACTCCTTTAAAGGAATCATTTTAATTGACGTTGGATTTCTCTCCCCATAACCATCTTTTGGCAATATTTCAAGGTGTTTTGAACCTCCTTCTTCCATACCAATAAGTGCTTCATCAATAGCTGGCAAAAAATGACCTCCATCGACTACAACAGACATGGGAACAAAAACCTTTCGTTCATCATAAATCCCTGCTTCCCTTGCAACCTCCTCGTATGTTGTTTCAAAAATTTCTCCAGATTCCTTAATTCTAGCTGTAAGATCTACTTTAACAAAATCTCCTTTTTCTACCATAGTTACTCTCCAATCGTTCTTTAAATTCATACTCTTCAAAATAATTTAAGTTCATATTCAATTAAGTTCATCTAA
Source organism: Candidatus Methanovirga aequatorialis (assembly GCA_031282205.1). GTDB lineage: Archaea > Methanobacteriota > Methanobacteria > Methanobacteriales > Methanobacteriaceae > Methanovirga > Methanovirga aequatorialis. Next base: position 5,253 of record JAITEE010000020.1, read on the forward strand.
TACAGTGAATTGTAAATTTACTTTTCCATATAATCAATTATTTAAACAATTTATAATAAGTACGCAGAAATCATATTGAAATAACAAATTAAGCGTGACCTACTATTTTAAAAGATCGTATATTAAAAGGCATAAAAGTTAAGTTTGCAAGTTTTAAATATCATGAAATCTTCTTAAAGAATTTATTTTTTCTCAAAATATATATTTAATAGTAACTTATTTTATTAAATAGAAGTCATTTATAATTATTTTATTAAAATAGCTATTTCTAATTTATAAAATTTTAAATAAATAATTTTCATGAAAATTAAGTAATTTGATCTCTTGAAGACTTTTAGTTGAATAGGGTGTTAGATTTTCATGAAAAAATAAAGAATGTAGACCGATTATTTAACATGTTTCCATGATCATGAACTCTTAGATTCTAAAAGTACAAAATCTTAACAAACTATTATAAAATTAAAGGGTTTTCTGAACCGAAAAACTTAAATACTGGTATTTTCATATAGTATATTGGTGATAACATGAAAATGCCATTGATTCACGATAAAGAAAACCCTAAATGTAGTTTGTTGGACTTAGTATTTATAGATATCGATTCTAGAGAAACAAGACAAGAATTAGCTCGAAA
>JAITEE010000076.1 GCA_031282205.1 Candidatus Methanovirga aequatorialis
AACTGTTTTTTCATTATATAAATTAGAATTATAAAAAATTTTAATCTTAATTTCACTTTCATTTACTTCATTAATAAGAACTGTGAAATTAGATTCAGGAAGATTAGAACAATGATCACCACCTTCACTGTCTTCTTGATAATAATATTGAAAATGGGACAAATTCAAATCAAGTTGTTCTTTAATTTCATCAAAAATATTTGAATCATACTGTTCTATTTTAGCCATTGAATTTTCCATCTGATTTAAATAATCCTTCACAGTAATATTCGTGTCAATGGAACTACTGATTATTAATTTATTAAATTTATTTTGGCTACCTTCCTTTAATTTTGTGACTAAAATATCTTTATCATATATAAATTTAGTTAGGGTGAATAGTATTGCTGATAAAAAAAGAGTATCGGAGATACTTTTTTTATTTTGAATTGAGTATTTTTTGTATCTCATATTCTTTTTCATATCTTCTATTTTTATTTTGTCATAAGGAATAATAGTTTCTTCATTATCACTTATTAATTTTAAAAGTTCTGTTGATAATTCCTGATTTTTTATCATTTTAATCAACTCAAAATATATTTTTTTACAATTTATAGGGTGTTAGAAATTTAGTGATATATAATTAAATCTTCTAAATTTTTCAATGGATTATTAACCAATGAAGATAGATATGAATCAATAGAATTACATAAATTTTCAATGTCCATTTCAGAAAAATATGCTGCATCATACGAAAATGATAGTTTAAACTTATCATGTCCATTAACATTAATGAACAATTCATTTTTACTCACATTAACATTATTCAAATTAGGACTTTCATAACCTATTAAATTCTGACTAAATTGATCCTGTCTATTAATTATTTCATTTATATCATGATAATTATATATTACTTTAAAAGAGCTATTTTTACTAAAAGAATACATAATTTCTTCCAGATTTTTACTTGGTAAAATATTAACCGCATCATCAATATTCACACTCACATTTTTTAAATATTCTTTCACTGAATTTTTTGGACTTAAATTGAAAAATAAAGGAAAATGTCTCCTAAAAAGACCAAAAATATTATAATATATATTCCTATCCCTCCCATTAAAAATATATTCTAAATATATCTCATCTTTCTTAAATAAATCCTTTAAAGCTAAAACAACTGAAGATAAAATCATAGTATTATGACTTACATTAAATTCTCTACAAAGTAAATCAATGTCATTTTGAGGAGTATTAAGATCAAAATGGAAATATTTAGTTTCAGAATCTGATTTTTTATGGATTAAATTAAAATAAGACTCCACAGATGAGTCTTTAGTTTTATCAATTAAATATTGTTCAACCTTCACATTATTATCTTTTTCAGAACCCAGTAAATCTAAAACATAATCAAAGTAAGTAAATTCTTTTGATGCCTCTTTACCATAATATAACTCAATCACATCCCTGAAAAAATTCTCAATTGAAACACCATCTGATATAATATGGTTGAAAGAAGATAAAATAAGAGTTATATTTCCTTCATAATATATTCTGAAATCAAATAAAGGTGCTTTAAAAGGATTAAAAGAAACAACATCATCAATTTCATGAACATTTACTAAACCATTAATTAGAGGCATATTAATCTCAAAGTCATCACATCTTTTCTGATAAATTTCACCATCAATTTCTGTAAAAAACATTTTCATATCAAGATTAACTTCAATAGCTTTAATCATAGCACTTTTCAATTTAACAGGATCAATATCTCTCAAGGTTAAACTAAAATGAGAATCAAATTTTGAAGATGAAAAATTCTCATCTTTAATTAATTGATAATAAGTTAACTGTTGAGGAGATAAAGGATAATACTCTCTTGTTTCATATTTTTTATAAGTTTCAGTTGATTTCTCTATTTTTTCAGCTAACATTCTAATATCCATAAACATTAATTCATTCAAACTTAACTCAACTTTATGATTTTTAAACAATTTATTTGTAAGTTCTATTATTGATATTGATGAAAACCCAATATTAATTAAGTTATCTTTTACTCCAAAATTATCATGACCTAAAATATCAACACAAATATCAAATATTTCCTTCTCTAATTTCGTGTTTGGCTCTACAATATCATTTGAATTCATGTTTAAATAAATATCCAATATATTATCAGGTAATATATGTGTTCTATCAATTTTACCACTCTGATTCAATGGAATGGAATCAATTTTCATTATAACTGATGGAATCATATAATTTGGTAAGGATTCAGATAATTCATTTTTTATTTTATTAACATCAACTCTTTCATCATTACCATCAGTTACAACACCAGCATATATTTCAATGTCTGTCACATCACTTACATCAAAGCCAGCCACTACAGATTCTTTCACTCCAGGTAATTTGTTAATTGTGTTTTCTATTTCTGTTGGTTCTACTCTATATCCGCGAATGTTTATCATGAAATCTTTTCTTTGAAGAAACACTAAATCTCCATTATTATTATAGTATGCTAAATCCCCAGTTTTATACAAAACTTTATACTCATCAGAACTCGAGTAAGGGTTAGGTATGAATTTTTCATCTGTTAATTTTTTATCGTTTAGATAACCTAAAGCCAACTGCCTAGCAACACAAATCTCACCCATAACACCATCACCCACTTCCTCCAAGTTTTCATCTAATAGATAAATTTTAGTGTTATTGGTAGGTTTCCCAATTGGAGTGTTTTTATAAGGTCTATCAATGATAAAAAAAGTATTAAAAGCAATAGTCTCTGTTGAACCATACATGTTAACAATGAGAGTTTTTGAAGAATATAAATTAGAAACCTTATCGGCCGAGACAATAAAACCTTGTAATAAACCGTCACCATATTCCAAAAACTTTTTAGCCAGCTGAGGAGGGAACATAGATCCAATGATTTCATTTTCTTTCATATAACCTATTAAATACAGTAAATCAGTAACTTTTTCATCAGGAATAACGTGAAGATAACCCTTTGAAAAGATATTACTAAATGTAATAACATTTGCAGCCACAGTCGAAAAAGAAGGAATTAAAGCCAGAACAGACCCATTTAGGTATTTTTCAATTAATTCAACTGAAACGTTATACGATGCAATGCAAAGTTGTTTGTAGTTAATCATCACACCCTTAGGTTCACCAGTTGAACCTGAAGTAAAACAAACCAAAGCAAGATCTTCCTCTTTAATATACCCATCTTCATCTACAGAGACCTCAAAAGTTTCATTAAAATCATCCAACTCATCTATAAAATCTTCATCAATTATTATTTTCGATTTTAACTGATTTATTAAATAGTTAAAACGAGTTTCTGGTGTTTGTCTATCAATTGCAACATAGGACAAACCAAGCTTCCAAATAGCTAAAATCGAAGCAACAGTAAAATGAGACTTAGCTAAGTATATAGGAATTATGATGTTATCCAAATTTGAAGTTTCTTCGTCGTTGTGTTCTTTTTCTATTTTCTCCATTTTGTAGGCTATAACATTGGCAATTCTATTTACTAAAACATCCAATTCTTTATAAGTCAAAACAGTGTTATTGTACTTAATAGCCTTAGTTTGTGGTTCATCCATCACCAATTTATCGAAAGTCATTAAAATACAATTGTTTTCCATGGTTATCACTTTCTCCATTTTTGTAAATAATTAACCTATCTTAATATAAACACGCAAGTATGATACGATCATTAAACAAGTTCAAAACTAATAATAAACTTTAACAGCCTCTTCTAAATCGTTGTAAAGACCAAGAGAAGCTAAAGCTCCAATTTTTCCTTGATCGCCTGTAACATCCAATAATTTTATTTTTAATTTTTCAGCGACAGATTCTGCTTCTTCAACAGACACCATCCTTGTTTTAGCATTCATTGAATATTTTCTTAACTCTTTAGGAATTTTTAAACCTTCTAAAATAGCTATTGCAGTTTTATCAGAGAGTGTATCTCTTTTTAAAAGTTCAACAAGACGATTAATAAGTTTTTCTTTATCTTCGCTTTTAACTGCAAATGTCAATGCGATTGAAACACAGTTTTGAGTTTTGTTTGGATTATGAGGATAAAGTTGAACTATAACATGGTCCAAATACTGAAATCCTTCATTTTGAAGTTCACTGGCAAGGTTATGTGCCGTAGTCCATGTTGCTCCCTCTTCTTTTGTATCGGTATCATCTATTCCAACGACAACCTTCTCCATTTTTTCAGTTACAACCACAGCCTTTCCAAGTTTAGAACCACCACCAACATCAATAAGTTCGATGTATTTTACTCCTTCTGCCATACCACGACACAATCCAGCTCCAACACCAGCTCCAGCTAATCCACCATGAGTAACCCTAACTTCATCTCCTTCAATAGCTATCTCCTCTATTCCAGCAGCACATACACTCGCTTTAAAGCCAATATCATCTTTACCAACATTAACCAGGAAAACCTGCTTATTTCCATCCCTATAAGCAGATTCAATAAGTTTACTATTGTTTTTATATTGGTGTACAATCCAATGAGACCCAGAAATACATGGATGATACTCCACAATCTCTACAAGGTCTCCATCCACCATGGTGATTATCTTTTCATAGGGTGCTATCCATGGATCATCATATTTTTTTTTAAGTTCTTCAGGTCTTAAAATCTCCATAAAATCATCATCCAATCCAAAACTTTAAAAAAAAATCATAACCCTTCAACAAATTGTGGACGAAGCAGATCCTTTTAATCAAACTTTTATTTCAAGGAAATTTAGAGAGGTTCACTTCTCGTTTATTCATGGAATGAATTTAGAAGAATCTGTTCTTCGTTTTAAAAAGTTCGTCTATATTTCTTTTAATCTTTTACACATCTTCACTACTGATTCAACAGCTCTTTTACCATAGTCCACCCTTTTATGAGCATCTAACCTTGTCATACCTGGACCACTTATTCCTAAAGCAACAGGTTTATTGTATTCAAGGGATAAATCACTTATTTTACGAGAAGCATGTTGTGCGACAATTTGATCATGCCCTGTTGCTCCCTCTATTACGGCTCCAAGTGTGACAACCGCATCGATGTCATCCTTTTCTAAAAGCTTTTTAATAGCTAATGGCATATCAAAAACTCCTGGAACTTGAAAAACTATTGTTATTTCAGAGTTCCTAATTTTTGCCTCTTCTTTAGCTAATTCAAGCATCATTTGTGTAATATCATAATTAAATTCAGCTACAACCGCACCGATTCTACACTCAGCCATTTTATCACCACATATATCCTAACAACTTTTAAAAACGAATAATGAACTCTTCTAAATTGAAAATAAGTTTTCAAAATAAAAAAATTTTAAAATAACGAAATTTTACCATATAATGAATATTTTATTACTAATACAATTATCGTATAAATGTTATATTTATTCAATTATATAAATGTTATATTTATTCAATTATAGTGGAATAAAAAATATAGTTCTTATATATGAATTTTATACCCTATATAAACGTCTTGATTATGACAACAATCACTCCATGCCCATAGTAATAAAGTAAGCCACAGAACTTAAAATCATCAACAATACTATTATAATTGCTCCAATTCTTAAAAATCTGCTCATGTTCTCATCTCCTAAATTTTAAACATCTAAATTTAATTATTTTAGATCTATATCTACAACATTTAACATTTATCTTGACCATAGACTACCATACCATTTTTAACACCATTTTAGATCGATATCTACAACATTTAACCCAATTTACTTATAAGCTTAAGCCCATCGTACAATTTCTCAATATCTTTAAAGTTATTATAACAATGAATAGATGCTCGTACTGTGCCATTTTCAGTACCAACACTTTCTACACTTGGTATTGAACAGTGAAATCCACTTCTAAGACAAATGTTAGAAGTTTCATCTAAGATTTTACTTACATCATAAGGATTTAATCCATTAACATTAAATGAGACCGTATGATGAATGTTGTTAGGATTTCCATATACCTCCACATTTTCAATCGAATGAATTCTTTCATAAAGTTCCTTTGTAAGCTTATCACAATATTTTTCAATGTTTTCTACTTTCATATTATTTATATAGTCAATAGCTTTACTTAGACCAACTATACCACTGATATTATGGGTTCCACCTTCAAATCTATATGGAACATCGTCCAATGTAAACTCATCTCCTTTAACACCTGTCACGGTTCCTCCACCAAGATTTTTAATCATTAAATCCTCAGCTATTTCTTTTTTTAAATATAGGAAACCTGTACCAACAGGACCTAACAATCCTTTATGTCCTGGAAAAGCCATGAAATCCAGGTTTATTTTACCGACATCAATAGGGGTATAGCCTGCTGATTGAGCAGCATCAACAAGAAACAAAAGATTATTTTCTCTAGCTATTTTGCCAATCTCCTCAACATCCTGCACCGATCCAAAAACATTGGATATGTGGGTAATGGCTATTAACTTCGTATTTTCATCGATTAAATTAAGAACGTCTTCAGTATTTATGGTGTAACCATCATCAATTTCGGCTGTTTTTACTTCAAGGTTCTTTAAGTTTAACCATGGGATAAGGTTAGAATGGTGTTCAACATTTGAAACAATGATATTCTCTCCTTTTTCAAAGTTTAAACCATTTACAACTATATTAATAGCCTCCGTAGTATTCTTAGTAAATATTATCTCATCATGATCCCCATTAATGAATTTAGCTATTTTTCCTCTTGCATCCTCTACCTTATTACTGGACTTAATAGCTATTTTGTAATTTCCCCTACCAGTATTTGAATTATAGTTATAATAGTAATCGTTCATTGCTTCAATAACTGGAATTGGTGTAAGACTTGTACTTGCAGAGTCCAGATAAGTAAATTTTTTTAGTATTGGAAAGTCTTCTCTTATGTCTTTAAATCCTCTCATTTTAGTCCCATAATCCATATATGATTTATTTATTTAAAAATTTGTTCTAAATGGTAAAACTTAAAGTGTATTTTCATGTTCTAAGTATTTAATTAAAAAGTAAATGGGATACAGGTTATTGATGAAAGTATAAATTCAATTTTTGTTCCAAATAAACCAACACTTTTTACATGTTTTTTGAATCTACTCATTGTCTTCGCTGCCAAAGTTTCTCTTTCGATTTCATTTAAGAGACTTTCAACAATTTCTTGGATTAAAGTATTTACATCATTAACTCCATCATTTACAACACGGGTGGTCAGCATCTTACATTTAACTCAACAAGATTTCTAAAATAATCGGCTAAGGAAGCTTTTCCCATTCCTCTTTTTCCTTTAATAAAAATGTGTGTTGGAGTTCCCTTTGATGCTTGATATAAAAAAGGTAAATATTCAGTTATAATATTTTCCTACCTTCAAAGTTTTCAGGCTTAACTGGGGATTCTGGTTCAAAAGGACTTTCTTTTTCAAAAATCATATATTGGCCATTTTATTAACTTATTTATTAAAATATATTCAGTATCAAGTTTATTAACCATAATATATAAATAATCGTATTTAATACTATACAAAAAACTGTTGAAAAAAACGGAAAACAAGTATTCAAGATACCTACAGCCAAGGATATTGAAGATTTAAAAGAAAATGTATTTTGGAATAAACCCAATATTTCAGAATTTTTAAATTTTTTAATTATGCTTTAAATTTAAGCGGAAAATAAATTTAAGAAAATCAAAGATTTATTCATGAAATGAATTTAAGAGAGTCTTTGATTCTCTGTTTCTAACATTAAGCAATTAAGTTTTCCTAAATTCACTTCGTGAATAACGGAGAGTGAAACTCTCCTAAGTTACTTTCAGTAACAAACAAAGAATGAATTCTTCTAAGTTGAAAATAAATTTTCAACAATAAATGATTTTTAATAAATATTGAATTTCATTAATATTAATAAAAATGAAGTTAGTAGAAATTCTCATGACACTAAAATATCTAAATAATTAAGTTGTCATGACAATAGGGTCTTGTTTTATACAGGATTTAACGGGATTTTCATTTAAATCACTGATTAAATATATAATCCAGATAGTATTTAAATACTTTCGATTTTTAAGACCCTGAATTTAAAATAATTCGCATACGATTTGTATTTTTAATGAAGTGCCATGATTGATTGTTATTTATGGGGAAATACCTTTAAAGAAGTCGTGAAATTTTCATGAAAATCAGACACCTTGTTAAATAAACTTTAAATTAATGGATATGATATAATGAATAAATTTTTAGCATATAAAATGAAAGTTTCTCTTGAATGGGATAGAAGAGGAGTTAATAGAACAATTAGGCTTACTGGAGATAATACTCTTGATGATTTAAGTGAGTTTATTAATTATTCTATTGATTTTGATAATGATCATCTTTATTCATTTAGTTTAAATCGTAAGAAACTCTATGATAGTGATAGTTATCAACCAGATATAATTGAACCTATGTTTGATGAAACACACCATTCTTCAAATATCCCTATTCAAAATGTTATAACCAAAGAAAAACAAAAATTATATTATCTTTTTGATTTTGGTGATAGTTGGCATTTTGATATATTGGTGCAGAAAATAGAAGAAGTTGATGAACATATTGATGGAGAGATTTTAAAATCTGTTGGAGAAATTGAACAATATCCTGAATGGGATGATGAAGAAGATTATTAATTCAAAAAAAATATTTTGATGTTTATATGAATAGAAAAGAAATAGCTATTGATTTTGCAAAATCTTTGAATTTTCCTGAAATTGAGAAAATGATTTTATATGGGTCTGTTGCCCGCAATGAAGATAATGAAGATTCAGATATAGATATTTTAATTATAACTACAAATAAAAGAAAAATTAAAAAAGCTGTGTTATTCTAAAGTTACAGATATTCTTCTTGAATTAGAAGAGTATATCTCTCAGCTAAAATTATATCTATTCCAGATTACAATCGTCGTATGAAAAATATGCATTTTATATCTGAAATTGAAAAGGAGGGTATTGTAATTGGATGATGAAGTTAATCTTTTTTTCAATGAATCGAGTCGTGGCCAAAAGTCGTTTCACTAAGATTTTGAATTTCTTTATTTTAAATTTAATCATTGGAATCACATTAAAATTTAATTTAAAGTTTTATTATAATTATATTCTTATAATTAAG
>JAITEE010000100.1 GCA_031282205.1 Candidatus Methanovirga aequatorialis
CATTTTTAACATTATTTGATGGCTTTCAATCTTTTTTAAGCCATTTCGAGCTAATTCTTCTTGAAAAGTTCTAGAATCTATAACTTTAAGTACTTTGCCAAACAATATCCATATAGGGTCTTTTTTATCAGGATTTAACGGAATTTTCATTTTAATCACTAATTAAATATATAATCCAGATAATATTTAAATCTTTCGATTTTTAAGACCCTAAATTTAAAATCATTCGCATATGATTTGTACTTTTAATGAAATGTCATGATTGATTGTTATTTATGGGGAAATACCTTTAAAGAAGTCGTGAAATTTTCATGAAAATCAGACATATTGTTTCTAACTTCGCAAAATCGAAGATTTTGCAAAATCTCATTTCTACCTTTTCTTGTATTAGGTTCAGTGTCCTCAGATTACGAAGTTTTCAAATTCTATTTTTTTCAACTAATAACTTGTAGAAGTTTTTAGCTATGTTTTCTTTGTAATATCAAGATTTAATTAATAGTTTTTTTCTATTTTACATCCTATTTCTTCATTTTTAAAAACAAGTGCTGTTTTAATGATTTTTTTGCCTTTGTAAAGCTTCTCATATTGTTTTTCATTCATTTGATTAAATGCTTCATTAATCATATATTCAATTGAGGAAGTTTTGCTTTGTTTAAATTCAATAATGATTATTGGGTCTGTTTTATCTAATACTACATCCATTTCCCCAATATAAGTTGGAGTATTGCTATATCCCTCAAAACCTAAAGATGAAGTTAACCATTTAAAAATAAGTGCATGATAATAATTCTCATTTTGCCCCCTCTGTTTGTTACCTATTGGGATTAAATAATCCATGATTGTTTCTTTTAATCCCTCACAATCAGCATTAATTACCTGATTCCAAAATTTCTTTCTTGTTTGAATTAAATCTCCAATTGGAATTTGAGTATAAATTCTAACTAAATTTTTCATAAGTGCTTTTTCAACTTCATAATTAGGTAAATCTAAAGTGTATTCAAATTCATCTTGAGTTTTATCAATATTTTTAATTGTTAAATAACCTGCCTGAAAAAGTAAAGTAGCATCTTCAATGTCCAAAGGATCAAATCCATCTAAATCATCTTTATAAAGATATGTAGGTTCTAAAACAGGTTTGATATTTTTAATATGAGTCGCTATATCAATTAAAAATTTAGGAGTTCCCGTTTCAAACCAGTGTGGAGCAAAACTATTCTCAGAAAATAGTAATATTGTAGAATAAGGATTATATACAGTTTTTTCTCCATTCCAACTGTAACCATCATACCATTTTTTAATTTTTTCCAATAAATCTACCTTAGATAAATTGCTAAAAATAGCTAAATTCTCAATATATTCTTTAAAATTAGATTCTAATTCTTCTTGAGTATAACCACAAATAGATGAATAGTCATCATATAAACTAATGTCAGTTAAATGATTTAAAGCAGAAAAAGCAGATACCTTAGAAAATTTGGATATACCTGTAACAAGAATAAATTTAATATATTTATTATTTTCTTTTAAAGCACTATAAAAGCTATTTAAAGTTTTTCGAGTACTTTCAACAAATTTAGGATCTTTTAAGTTGTTAATTATAGGGCTATCATATTCATCAATTAAAACAACAACTCTTTTTCCAGTTTCATCATGTATACTTTCTATTAGCTCCCCAAGTCTTTGATTTAAAGTTTTACTTTCCAGGTCTATTTTAAATCTCTTAATTATACGATTAAATTTATCATCTAAAAAATCGTGAACAGAACCAGATTCAAAACCAGATAAATCTAAAGATAAAACTGGATAAGGATCTTCCCAATCCCACTCATCATATATATAAAACCCTTCAAAAAGGTCTTTATTACATTTAAACAATTCTTCAATTGTGCTTAAGAGTAATGACTTTCCAAAACGTCGTGGTCTTGATAGAAAATTTAATTTATCCTGCAGAATCAATTTATGAATAATTTCTGTTTTATCTACATAAAGATAACCATCCTCGATTAACTCATTAAATGTTGGAATTCCCTTAGGCAATTTTTTCATTAAAATATCCCCACTTAATTAATTATCACTATAAAAATGTGATTTTTATATGTAAACTAACAAATTCTTATAATTCCTTTGACTTTATCAAAATCAGTATCAAAAGAAGCTATTTCATTGATATGAAGATTTCTCATTATTTCTAACGATAAACAATCTGCATAAGATAAAACTCCATCGTAGTGTAGTAACATATGAATAGTATTATCATAAATTTGCCTATTTTCTTCAAATATTATGTAATTATCTTTAATATTATAATAAACATCTTTAGCTATTTTATCTCCAAGTAAACTTGCAATATTTGTAATAGATTCAGATATGATTAAATTAGAAACTATTTTATCATTGTTAACTATTTTTTTAGCTACTTTTAAACTATCATTATGCCATTTGTCTTTTTTATTGACAATAGCTGTGAAAAAAGTAGAATCAACGAGAATCATAGCTTTTTACCCTTTGATACAATTTTTTTCATTTTTACAGCGTCAGTTTTATAAAGAGTTTTTCCTATTGCAATAATATCTTCAAAATTGCTTTTTTTTCTAAATTCTATATTAACATTGCCTTTTTCATTAAAAAACCATTCAACAATGTCATCAACTTCAAGATTAAGTTTTTTTCTTATTTCAGAAGGAATAGCTGTCTGAAATCCTTTATATATTCTTGTTGAAAGAGTCATTAAAACACCATTTAAAAATATTCTGTTTATTAACTAAACCATTTATCTAAAGATTCACTATCACTAATAATATCTGGCTTTTTAAATTTAATATTTCTATGAAACTGTCCAAATTCTCTTTGTATTTTTTCATCTAAAGTTTTTGAATAGTTAATTTCATCTTTTGGGAAAATACTTATATTTTGCTTTTTAAAATAATTGTATGAACTATTGATATTTTCTGGTTTTTTCATTAATCTTTCAATTAAAGGGTACACAATACACGCAATTTCTGATTTAGCAGAATCGTTAGAAGAACTAAATAATATTTGTGAAGTAACTCCTAAAATTAAGTCAATAAATTGAATAAACTGAGATTCAAACACATAACTACTTTTATCGTTGCTAAAATATATTTTATGGTCTGAGTCTAAAAATTGAATATTGTTTTCAACTTTGATTTTAGTTTTATCAATATTTAATCTATGAGAAGTATGCCACGGAAAATATTCATGTTTCTCTTTATTATCAGAATTATCATGAAAAATATTTTTTATAATCACTCTATTTCCAAAAAAGAATTTTGTATATTTAATACTACTTCTATAGAATCTATTATAAACATTATCATCAATAGTTTTATCACCAAAAAATTTATCATCTAATTTACTCTTATCTATATAAAGTATATTAAAATAAATTAATTCCTTATTATTTTTATTGTTTTGAATCAAAAATTCAATCCATTTTTTTGAAATAGTCCTTCTTGGATGACTTGCCTTTTTAGATATTTTTGCGTGATGAATTTCACAATTGTTGTTTTTATGATACTCTTCTCTACATTTAATAGGACAATCCCTAAAATTCCATGTCCAATAATGAGATTTTGGATTAAGACATCTTAAATTAGATAGATATTTAGCGATTTCTTGTTTTTTGTGGATTGGAACAAAAAGACATCCTATACCCATGTATTTTTCATTAATGAAAGTCTCATCTGAATATATTTCAATTTCCATGAAAATTCATCCTAATGTCATTTAACTTTTCATCGATCAATTTGTCACTCAAAAACTCCCAAAAAATATTACAAAAGAATAATATTGAGTCGTGCACTGATTCAAATACTATTTTCTAAAATTACAATTTCCTTGTCGGATAAACCATAAAGGACATAAATTAGTTTATTCACACTTTCTTCATATTCTTTAATATCGTCGCCTGTATGTTCATGATTTAATTTAAGTATTAAATCAACATATCTAATTATTTTACTTTCAACATCCTCAGGAATGTCAATAATTGGAAGCTTGAGTAGAGGTTCTTGGTCTAATTGATAGTTATTTCCTTGCATTTTACCCATATATTTAAGCCAAAATTGAATTAGTTTAGAATTTAAAATAGCTGTTAGAACTTTTAAATCAAATCTATCAGTTTTTATTATATTGAAAGTTTGTGAAACATAAGAATCAAAGTCAACGTAGGTAAATGTAGGTAATTGACATTTTCGTGTACATATTATCCTTTCGTCTAAGAATATTTTTTCATTTCTTGCTCTATGGAGTCCATAAGGTTTGTTATCAGAAGTAATTATTTCTTTAAACTTATCTAAATGTTTTTTAATATTTGGATAATTTTGGATTTTGTTGTTAATATCTGATTTGGTGTAAATTAACCAATAATCATTCTTTTTATTTGCATAATATCTAAATAGCTGTTCTGTGGTATAATATGGTTTAATTAGACATAATTCTTTTTCGCTGAATTTAATTGATTTCTTTTCATTTTCAGATAAAACAAAAATTCCTGTACCTATTTCATTGTCCATATTAAGTCTTTTGGCATTTTGTTTATTTAAAAAATCTTGTGGAGGTACAATTCCCTGAAATATTTCTTTCTTTTTAAGATATGTCAATTTATTATTTTTAATTCTACTGATAATCTCTGAAATAGGTTTTTCTAAAAATGTGAAGTAGTCGTCTTTAAAAAGTTTTCTATTGAAAAGAGATTTAAATTTATTAAACCGTTCTGTCTTTTCATTTGAGTATAAAAATTGAATCAAAGTATTTTTGTCTATATTTTTATCGATTAACACATAGTAATCTAATTCAAATTTAGTTTCTCGATTGTTTTTTCGCATTAGATAAATCATTGTTTGTATTCCAGCATCAAAGACTTTGTAGTCTCCAAAGTTAATGAAAATATCTATATGTCCTTCTTTATTTACTTTATTTCTAAACTTTGAAGCTCCTGAATTAGTTATCCAGTTGTTAGGTGCTATAAAACTTACTACTCCATCATTTTTACAAATATCTAATGCCACACAACCAAAGAAGTACCATAGATCCATTTTTCCTTGATAGTATGGAGAGTCTCTAAGACCATCAAATGCGTTTCTATTTCTTGGTTCTTTAACGTAAGGTGGATTTCCAATAACTATATCAAATCCTGGATTTTCACCTTTAAATACTTCTGAAAACTCTAAATTGTATAATAAAAATGGTTTTTCAGACTTATTTCTGTATTTATCTATCTTTTCTACTTTAGAACCTCTTCCTGTTTCTTTTAGATATTCTGTAATAATTTCCCATTTTAAATCAGTGATTTCTTTTCTAAGTGTTTTTTTGGCAGTGACTCTCTCAACACTGAAAAAATCCATCTTTTTAGCTTCTAATCGTTTAAATTTCTGTTGAGATTTTGTATAAAAATCTAAGGTGTTACTGTTATCTAAATTTTTGAATAATTCTACACCTTCAAATGTGTCAATTAGAGATAGGGTGTGTAACAATTTATTTTTAATTTTTTTAAATTTTCGATTTTTCTAATGATTTTTTTGTATTTTTTTTTTAGTTTTTTGATTTTAGAGTTTATTTTTACACTTGCAATCGTTGGTATTAGAATTAAAATTGATAAATCCTTTATCTAAATTAATGTTTTCTTTTAAATACTCATATAAAAACTTTAAATATAACTCATAAGGAGTTATTTTATCATTTAACCATGTTTTCTTTGTGATCGTATCGACGTAAGGTTCACTAACATCGACACCATTTTCCCATAGCTCATTAAATTTTTCAAGAGCAAAATCATAATCTTGTCTGCTTTTCAACTCAACATTGAATTCTAGGTTATCCTGAAGCCCTGCCTTTGTAAAGTTACTTGAACCAGTTATGACTCTGCCAACATCCCTATCTTCCTCTTTAAAAGTGCTTATGTACAACTTTGCATGAATGTTCTCATCCCTGTATGCCTTGATTTCAAGTTTTCCTGAGTTAATCCATTCAATAAACTTTTTTATTCCTTCTTCAACATTTAAAGAATCTTCAGATCCATCTAATTCTTTTTTAACACCTTTAGAAAACTCTTCTTTCGTCTGAGAATGTGATAAAATTAAAGTATCATTGGATTGTTGGATTAAATCATAAGTTTTCTTATCGGTGCTTATCCCAACTAAAATCCTGATCTTTTCAGTTTTTTCAAGTGATTTATACATCTTATAGAAACCACTCGTATAAAAATAACCCACCAAAACATCGAAATGAATTGTATCCTTAATTAAGTCGTTGAACCTGTTAATTAATTTGTTATCCTCTTCATTCGTAATGAACGTTGTATCTGTTGACATTGAATTCTCCTTCTATTAAAATAATTGAAGCTAATTAGCCATTAAATATTAGTTTTATCAAAATTCGATTAAAATTTTTATTTGATTAAATTTCAATTAAAAGATTTTATAGTCCAATTTAAATAATAATATAAAACTATCTAAATCAAACCAATCTTAATGCATTTGGAACCTTCTTTAAAATTTGTTCATTTATTCCCTTTATTGTGGAGGTAACAATTCCTTTATTTGCAGCTTCGTACGCTTTAACATCATTAGAATCTCCATGAACAACCGTTGCATCAAGTTCCTCTTGTAGATGATCTACAGTAACCTCTTCCACCCATGGATCACTATCACTAATTATTATCTCATCGACCTTTTTATCAAGTTTCTTTGCAATCACCCATGAAAGAAATCTACCACCAAATAAAGCAACCGAACCACCATCGACATAACTATAAATATCATTTAAATCATTTTCAACATTGATAGTTTTATACAACTTAGAATTTTTAATGCTCCCCCAGTGAGCATCTCCAATTGTAAACGAACCTATTTTGTTAGGATAGATATTATCTTCTCCAGCTATTTTAACGGCTTGAGATAAGGATGTTAATTCATCTCTTTGAATTGGAATTCGGGTGGTTTTATCTTTTATTTCTTCGTTCATGATCTTTATAACTCGAGGTAGACCAAATTTTCCTCTTCGAGCGGTTTTAGGGGAGTAACCTGCCATGTAACCATGATGGTTGTTTGGAAAGCCTGTGATGATAATATTTAAACCTGACCTAAGACCAACTCTACATTCACTCTCGTAGGCACCATTCGTTGCCACGACCTTTCCAGGGCATAAAATCCTTGATGCGACAATGGCTTTTGCAAAGGCTTCGTTTGGATTTTCTGATGTATTAAATGGTCCTCCTTCAACAACGAATACATCGGCACTAAAATCAATGGCTCTTTCAAATCCAGTTATTAAATCATCATATCCATTTCCAACAAACATTATAGTTTCTAAACCCCTGCCATGTTTTTTAGCTAAGTCTGCAACATATTTCGCTTCTTCAATTGGAGCTGAATGGTCTTCCCCACCTTGTTCACTCGTTAAATTAACCGCAACCGATGATGAAAATTGTATCCATTTTTCCATATCTTCTGCTTCTTTTTTCTCTTTTTCAATTAATCTTCGATGTATTCTTCTTTGTGGACATCCAGTAAACCCTGGACCTTTATTATAACATTCTCCACTACATTTTACAATTTCTTTAGGAAATCTCATGGCCCCATATTTTCCAAAATGATCCAAATCTAAGGGAACGTCCGTTGTATTGTAAACCTCCTCCATTATCTCTAGACCTCTTTGACCATATTTTTCCCCTATATCCGAGAAAGCGTAGGCACATATATGAATTGAGGCTCCAATCATGTTGGATAACATACAGTTCCCAAGTAAATCAATTTTTTCAAGATCGGAGGCACAGGTTCCAACGACAACTTCATTTAGATCACAGCCAATGGGAAATTTTTTGAATCTTGTTCCAAGTCTTTCTACATCACTTAAAGAAAGTTCAGAAATCGCATCTACAACTTCAACAACATTTTTTTCAGATTTAGCTAATTCTAAAGCAGAGTTATCATTATTTACAGATTCTTTTATTAAATCATACAACTTGACCACACCATTTTTTTATATTTTATTGGTTGTCATTCAAAATTAATAAATTTTTCTATTAATATATTACAATGGTGACAAACGAAATGGATACAGCAATTTATACTGTGACGTTTCACCATTTAATTTGAGATTAAACCATCTTTTTTTTTATAGTGGGAGAGATGGACAAAAGTCTAAATTTTAAAATTAAAAAGCTTTAAAAATGCTTTAATTTAGAAAATAAGAAAATTTTTTCTTAAAAAAAATTAGTTTTGACCACCTCTCATAGTGGAATAAAGAATATTTGTAATTAATCACTTGATTTTAGAATATCATTTTTTTAAATATCATTTTTTTAATTAATTTTTATTTAAATCTTATTAATTATTAAAATAACTATTAAAATACTTTTATTTTTAAAAATATTAATTATAATTTCTTTAATTAAAAATTTAATAGTTATAATAAGTTATTAAAAATTTCATTATTTGCAACGTTATTTAATACACTATAATTAAAATTTTGGAATTTTATCCTATAATTTTTATCGATAGATTAGTACTGATGGAATACGTTTAAATTTTAATTTAAAGTGTTTATAATTAGCATTGTTTACTAAAATGAATTTAAAAAATTGAAATTCGTTAACAAGACAAAATTTTCGATTTTATCATACCTAGAAAAACTTGTTTTTCGTCTTAGTAATTAAACAGTTATATAGTTCTATTTTAAAAAATACCAATTAAAATCAACGATGAAAATAAAAATAGAACATCTTCAATGTAGACAAGTATACATCAAAAAATTCAAGAAGATTTAAATTTAAAAAAATTTAATTTTACGAAATCAACATATAAATAATAAAAAAATTAAAGGTTCTTAACATTATAAAATCATGAACTCTGTAAAAAAAAGATTCTATAAAGTTCAAATAAATCTTTATTATACGGCTTAGTAGGTGTTTTATGGAAATTTTAAAAATGAACGTTGATGATTTAGACTTAGACACACTAGATTATGCTGTTCATATTCTTTCAGAAGGTGGAGTAGTTATTTATCCTACCGACACGGTTTATGGTTTAGGTGTAAACATATTTGATGGCTGTGCTGTTAAAAAAGTGTATAAACTTAAGAAAAGAAATGAAAACAAGCCTGTATCTGCATGTTTTTCATCTATTAAATCAGTTTTAATGTTAGCAGGAGGAAATAAGAAAGATGTTAACATTTTAAATAAAAATCTTCCAGGTCCATTTACATTCGTCATGTATAAAAAAAGAGGGTTAGGCTTTAAATTTTTTAATAGAGGTAGCCATAAAATCGGGATTAGAATTCCAGAAAGTAAAATAGCCATTGAGCTTTCAAAAATCTTCCCCATAACGGCTACAAGTGCTAATAAATCCTCAATGGGAACATTATCCACACCAAAAGAAATAGCTAAACAGTTAGATCATGATGTAGATTTAGCCATTGATGTAGGACCTTTAAAATCAGATAAATTCTCAACGGTCGTTGATTTAACTAAGAGTGAACCCACCATTTTAAGAGAAGGTGTTGGAAATTTAATTATTTGATAAAACAGTACGCTAACAATTTGTTTTAAAAATAATCACAGATGAAAACAGCAGGGAAAAAAAACAAATTAAAAAGAGATTAGCGCCGGGGACGGGATTTGAACCCGTGTGATCCAAGGGATCATCGGATTAGCAGTCCGACGCCGTACCAGGCTGGGCCACCCCGACAAGTATAAACGAATTATAAAGGCACATTCAAAGGTGGACCTGTATCCTAAACAAAAGTTATCTGAAAAATCAACTCCACTCCGTTTATCTACAAGCATTAACTGTTTATAGTAGAGCTGCTCATTTCCATGCCTGACACATTCCTATAATAAACATAATTCATCTTAACCCTCCAGTTAAGACCTTATGACCGTTAATCCTGTAGGACAAAGTTTCTATATCAATTTATCAGGCGATTATTTATTCGACAAGCCGCCCTTTGAATTTCAACCACACCAAAGAGGGTTTGTGCTTACAGAGGACCTCTAACCCTCCAGTCTAGCCATGTAGTATTATGATGTTAATCCTATATAAACTTAACTATGTCTCGTAGATTGATATTTTAGAGAACGTGTACAAGAATTTTCAAAAAGTACGTCTACCCTACTTTTCATGAAATGTTATATCTTCTATTATAAATATTGTTTTTCTAAGGAAAAGACTTTAAACAGAAAAAGGCACATTAATATTTTTATTACCTTAATATTTTTATTCATAATATATTTAAATCAAATATCTGGCTACCTAACAGTGAAGTGCTAAAAATAATAACCGATGGCAAGAATGAGTTAAAGTAGCCATCAAGTTATTCATGTTTCCCTAGATAATAGGAGTTTCCTTAGATTAAGAGACGAATTTATGAAAAACAAAAATATTTTTAGTACGTTCCGTAGTATAGTGTTTTAGCCATTTCCCTCGATAATCTGTAGTACGAAATTATGTCATTGGGAGATCGTCCTTCTAATCATCATCTATAGGAATAATAAAAAAGCACTATTGAGGTTTAAAATCCTCTTTAGATGCTCCACATACAGGACAAACCCAAGTATCAGGAATATCACTAAAATCTGTACCTGCATCCACTCCATTATCTGGGTCACCTGCTTCAGGATCGTAGACGTAACCACACATCTCACAAACGTATTTATCCATATTATCACCTCAAAAAATTGTATTAAAACTACTTCACTCATATGAAGTTCTGCTTAATTTTTTAATTGAACGTCTATTCCTCTATGAAATAAACCATTAAATCATTTTTGAATAGTTAATCTATTTCAACGAAGTTTTTTCTTGCAACTCCACAAGAAGGACATCTAAAATCATCTGGAACATCGTTCCATTCTGTACCTGGAGCAATGTCTCTTCGTTTCTCTCCTTTTTCAGGATCATAAATGTATCCACAAATTTTGCATTTGGCTTTTGTCATGAAAGCACCTTTAAAATCTTATCAAAAAATATTAGAATAGAACCGTATATTCAAAATATATCCGTTTATACATAGACGTTACAAACTATATTTTTCACATATTTATATTTTTCCATTAGATCGTAGGTATAAAAAAGTGAAAAAAATCAATTTTATACCTTCTTTAGGTAATAACATTTATATAATATGTAATTATAATAATAGCTATATGAAATATTAATAACCAGTATAAATAATTAAAATGATTTAAAAATTAGATTAATGAACTGTTCACGTTTCTAATTTTTTACCATTTTGAATTTAGTTGATTAAATCTTAAAAGAGTATAAATCATACACTTTTTTAAATATGATCATTAATCATACCTACGATTTAAATTTTGCTTTAATTTTATTGTTAAAAAAAAAGTCATGAAAGAGCTGATAAAATGATGAGAATTAGTATGTCCTTGCCAAAAAAATTACTTGCAGACTTCGATGATGTTTTAAAAAATAGGAACTATCAATCAAGATCTAAAGGAATAAGAGATGCTTTAAAAGACTATATTGTCCGTTACCAATGGATGAATGAAATGGAAGGAGACAGAATTGGTGTTATTACAGTTATATACGACCACTACTACACTGGAGTCATGGAAAATTTAGCTGAAGTTCAACATGAGTACAGAAAACAAATCAATGCAAGTATGCATGTACACATGACACATAAATACTGTATGGAAGTTATCGTTGTAAGTGGAGACGTTAACATAATAAGAGAATTAACCGAAAAAATGATGAGGCTTAAGGGTGTTGATCATGTTAAACTCACAAGTACGGCAAACGGTGAAAATTTCGATCCTGATTAGCCATTGAACACGGTCGTATTTTTAATTTTTTTATTTCATACATGTCTTTTCCCTATTTTTAATCCTCAAATATCTCCAATTAACTATCATATTTAGAGTTTTTAGATGATATTTAAAGTAACAAAATACCACCAAGATCTACTAAAAGATCTTGAAAGATTACGGGCTTTTTTTGAAGCTATTAACGAGGCATATCTAAAAAATAAGACCAAATATGATGATAATTTTAATATAGCTTATGACTTAGGCTGTGGAAGCGGTATTTTATCATACTATACTTGTAAAGTAGCAAAAAGAGTAATATCTATTGATAAAGATTTAAGTATAATTAAAAAAGCGGAATGTAATTTAAAAGAATGTAAAAACGTTGAAATAATAAACACAGATATTTTAAAGTATGAATTCAAAGATAAAGCAGATTTAATAATCTGTGAAGCATTGGATACTGGAATGATTGATGAGGAACAGGCCTTAATTGTTAATCACGCTCTCAAATATCTAATGCCCAATGGCACAATAATTCCAAGTGGTATTATAAACATTGCAGAACCAACATCCACAAATAAACATTTAGACCATATTTGTTATGATGAGGAAAATAATTTAAATCAAGAAAATAGAATTTCATATAAAGTTTTAGGTAGTTTTATTAACTTTAACGAAGTGGATTTCTATAAAAAAATTGATCTAAAATTTAAAACTAAGTTGAACTTTAAAATTAACGTAGATGGTATTCTAAACTCCATTAAAATAACCACCTTCACAAAGTTAACAGAAGACGTTATTTGTGGTCCAACACCAATGTTAAATCCACCTCTTTTAATTCCAATTAAAAAAAAACATGTTAAAAAAGATGATGAAGTAGAAATATATCTTGAATATGAATTAGGGGGTGGAATAGAGACTATAAATGTATATTAACCCAAGCTCTAAATTTATTCACAGTTTTTGAAATTTATTTCTCGTTTTAAAACCGTTTCCAGTTTCTTAAATCCACTTCTGTTTTCGTTTAAAAGTTTTGAATAGACAATAGTAGGTGATAAAATCCCAAAGATATTTAAAATAGAACAGCTGTTAAATTTCATAGAAGATTATGACAAATTTCTTATATTTGGAATAGGAAATGAATTTAGAGGAGATGATGGTTTCGGTTCTTTATTGATAAAAAATTTAAAAAATCATTTCTCTAATGATCATTTAAAAAAAAGAAATGTGATTTTGGTCAATGGTAGTTCTGCTCCTGAAAACTTTACAGGTCAAATAATAAAAGAAAACCCAACCCACATATTAATCGTGGATGCTCTTCTAACGAATAAACAATCAAGATCTGAAATAAATAACACTCAAAAAATAAAAACTAAAGGAAAGATATTAAATATTAACGAAGACGAAATATTTAGATACAATTCCTCCACACATTCAACGTCTCTTAGTTTTTTAATTAAATATCTAAGTACCAATATAGATTTTAAAGTTTTTATTTTGGGTGTTGAAGTAAAATCTATGAATTTAGGAGAATACTTAACAGAAGAGACCAAAAATAACTTAGATGAGCTTCAAAATATTTTAATAAAAGTTTTGGAAGATTGAATAGTTTGATTCGTCTCATGAAATTATCAAAAGTAATTTCTTTGTTCTTTTCCTATTGCATGAGGATTGTAAAGAAGACGTCTAAATCCTAAAACCATCAAAATTGGATTTTTAACTCGTATTTGTCTTTTACCTAAAAATATCCTCCGCAGTAGATCTCCCAATCCTCCTCCTGTTAAAACATCCATGAAAAAATCTCCAAATACAGGATTATTAATTCTTAATTGTTCTCTAAAGAATCTTCTCAATGTATTTCTCCGTATGAATGCTATAAGTATGGTCGTTATTATAAACAACAGTAATGTAGTTACAAAACCTCCTCCAATGGAGTAGAAAACAATACCTAAAGCCACAGCAAAGGAATGATTTCCAACCTCACCCATCATTATGCGACCAGCATAATCTAACGGTGAGTAAGCTATACAGCATACAAGCACAATTAACGCTTGATAAACAGAAATGGTACTAAGGTTTGGAAAACTTGTTAAAGTTATAAGTAACAAACTTAGTAAGGACACTATAACAACAACACTACATGTAGATCCTGGTTGCATATCGGATATGTTTATTGGCTGAATCATCAAAGCAACTAAAATAGCTGAAAATCCTAATAATGGATATCCTAAAATCATCACAGCTATCATCCCAATTCCTCTAAATAGCTGACCAATTTCTATTGGTAAAAATCGTGGTTTATATCTTCCAAGAATATCATCAAGAAATGCAAAGAATCCTATGGTTATAACCAACATATTTAAACCCTTTGGTAAAAACATGCTTAAAAGAACACAAGGGATTAAACCTATCCCACGTGGTATTCCTCCCCGCACATTACTATACAAATTTCCTATTAAATGATTTTGACCCAAGATCCTAAAAACGACCGTCAAACCAATCGTTCCTAAAAAAGATAAGACTCCGATCATGACAACGTAGTACGATACCTCTAACGACATTTAAACATCTCTCTATCTTTACCTTAAAAAATTTATTGTTTGTTCACAGTTTACTTGTTATTATAGTTATACTATAAATCATATTTAAAAATATTGCACGATTTGTCCCACTGAAGTGGGGCAACCTTGGGCGAAAAGTTGAACCCGTTCTTTAAAATCTTAATTTTGCAGCCATCGAACCTAAGGATTCCAGTTGTTTTCCACTCTCATGTTGGCTACTTATAATGGTAACCTCGCCACCCATGTTCTCAACTAAATCCATCAATTCCTCTAAATTTTCACTTCTTACAACCTTATCCAATACCAACAAACTTTTAACAGAGCCAGATATAACGGCTGTTTCAACATCTTTTTTCCCGTAAACAATTTTAGATGATGATGTGGCTATTTCTTTAAGAACTTCATTAACTTTCGCTGTTTCAATGGCTATTATATTTTCAGAGTTTATTTTCTCAAGAGTTCCATTTTTTAATATTTCTTGGATTCCTGCTTTTCCACCTGCTCCAGTATTTTCTAAAATAGATTTTTTAGCTATTTCAGGATATTTGTCATTTAAATAAGAATAAAAGCTATTTTTAACAAATCCAGGTCCTACTATCATTATCGTGTTAACGTTATCAAATTTGATTGTTGCCTTAACGATGTTCTGATAAAAGTTTATTATATTTTTAGTTCTATTTTTATCCACGATCCTTTTCCCTGAAATATTTCCAATAATTGGACCATAGTACTCTATGCCAAACTGTCTTATAAGACCAAGATCTGCGACATCATCTTCAATTGAAATAATAATTGCAGACAACTTTTTGGACGATTCAATTGCTTTATTAAGACGTTTTAACATCCATCCACTCCATTGTAACTTTTCAATCCTCAATGGAGCATTTAATTTTACTTCTACAGTATGAGATGAGCCAAGAGGGATCAAATCCTCAGGACCCTTTGTTATAGAACCAGTTAAACGAAGTTTACCTGTGAAAATATGGAAACTAATACTTTCAATCTTTATTTGTAGGTGGAAAGTTTTTTTCACCCCACTATCATTTCTAATTTTATCCCCAGAAGTGTCTTGAATCCTTCTTGTGGTTCTAGATGATATAAGATCTCCTTTTTCAACAATATGTGACAGGTGCCATAAATCATCGAGAGTTTCAGGAACCACTTCTACAATATTTTTTTTCTTATCTTGATAGGTGATTTTCATTTTATCTTCTTAAATCATGGATTTATATCTCAAGATATTAAAGTTATAAACACTTTTAAAATTACAGTCAAAAGTTTTTACTAATCCTAATCTAAAAAACAACGCTTTTTGCCAGTTTTTTACTTCTTTAATCGTCGTTATAAGCCCTAATATAAAATTTCTAAAGTTCATTATATAACTCCATGTTAAGTAATGATTCTACATTCTCTATTTTTTCATGAAAATCTAACACTCTATAAAGTTCATTATATAACCAAGGTGTTTGATTTTCATGAAAAATTCAAGATAGATGGATAGTTATTTAATAGGTTCTAAGAACTATTTCATGGTAGTTTTAAAAAGTACAATAATAAAATTCTTTAAATTCAAAATTT
>JAITEE010000144.1 GCA_031282205.1 Candidatus Methanovirga aequatorialis
AGAGTCGTGGCCAAAAATCAAATTTTTAAAGATTTTACTAAATTTAATTCCAATATTTACTCTTTAAATTTTATTTAATCCATTAATTTATCCATAATTATAAGAATATAGTTATAATAAAACTTTAAATTAAATTTTAATGTGATTCCAACGATTAAATTTAAAATAAAGAAATTCAAAATTTTAGTGAAACGACTTTTGGCCATGACTCGAACAAATTCAAAAGAATTAAATGGGAGATTTAAATAATTTGGTTTATTTCAAGCTTTAGTTAAGTGGCTGCAGTATTATTTTCCTAATTTTTTTTTAACTAAATATTAATTTTATGTTTGTCGGTAGTATATATATTTTTTCTGTTAAGAAGGGGGTAAAAGTATGGAGTTATTTGGAGAAATTCACTTTTATTTATAAATAAATTATGAAAATTTTAGAAAAACTCCACAAAAATTTACACTCTCCTGTTAAGAAGTAGTTTCATTTGAGGTTCGTCTTCCAAAAGATCAAAGATTTTTCAAGAAATGTTTCACTGAAATTTTTAATTAAAAAACGAGGTTTTTTGGTTCATGGTTTTGATATGGAGCATATAAGCTTAAGGAGTAATTCATATATTGGTCAAATAATAAATGATTAAAGGGAAAGTGATTTTAATGAAGGTTAAAGATGTTATGAATAGGGGCATAATTTCGGTTAAGAAAGATGAAAACCCGATTAAAGCGTTTGAAAAAATGTATGAAGCAGACGTAAAAAGATTGTTTGTTGTTGATGAAGATGACAATCCCATAGGTATAATTTCGCATAGTGAATTAATAGATCTTTTAAAGGGTTTACATGATAATGAAAGTAGTAGTGTGGAATCTGTAACGTCCAAGAATCTGTTAACAATTGATGAAGATGATGGTATTAAAGATTGTGCTAATTTAATGTTAAGAGCAGATATTAGTGGACTTTTGGTTGTTAAAGATGAAAAACCTGTTGGTGTGATTACAAGAACGGATATTTGTAGATTGGTTGCTGCTAATTTATTGGTTCCAAGACGGTAATCCGTATATTGGAGTGAAACGTATGATTACAATTTCTAAAAGAGAGGACATTATATATAGACAAGTTAAAACTTTAAGTTTGGAGTATGAAAATAGGATACCTATAAATATCTTAAATATGGAGCTTGAGATATATAAAGAATATTTAAAGGACGCTTTAAATGATTTAAACAACAAGGGAATAATTACTCATGAAAATAATATCGTAAGGTTAAATCGATTAGATGAGGAGATGGTTGTTGAAGATGAAACAATGAGAATCAATGAAATGGCCATTGAAAATGAAGAAATAAACGACGTTCATGATGACAACCCATCTATTGAAGATGATGGAACAGGTGGATTTGATAAAAAAGAAACTGAAGATTTAGAATTAAATGAAAAAGAGGGGAAGTCTTTAAGAGTTATTGGGGACTTGGTTAAGGATGATAAAACGGTTTCAAGATATTTGTTAGAGGGAAATTTATTGTACGGTGAATTAAAATTAAGCAATTTTAGCATGTACCATGTACTGTTATCTTTGGAGAACAATAATCTGATTAGGATGATTAAAAAAATTGATGGTGACTACTATAAACTTTTAATTTGAGCATTTTTTGTTGGTATTTTAGATGTTAATTGGTGACGTTTATTCTATAAAACATGACCATTCAATTTTGTACATGACATTTAATCGAAAAGTATTTATATAACCTTAAACCCATTAACTATAATGCAATTTTTTAATATATCTACAAATTATTTTTAATATATCTACAAATTATTTAATTTAACTGGATTGTAGATATTTATTGATTGCATGATTAATTTTATTCACAGATTATTCTTTTGATTTTGTATTGATTGATCTGTGTATTCTTTATTCAATTTTAACCTGTAAAATAAGATGATGCAAATTAAAAAATAGTACATGACTTTTAAAGATATACTCTTTAATGGATATTAACTAAAATAAGGTTTCATCTTAGAAATAATCTTGGTTATTAATTATAAAGAATAATGAAGATATAAACTATAGATCAAAATATCGGTCTATGGTACTGAATATACTTTAAAATATAAAAAATTAAGGTGATTAAATGGCACAACAAGGACAACCAATTTTAGTTTTACCTGAAGGCACCAATAGAATTTTAGGTAGAGACGCTCAAAGAAATAATATTTTAGCTGGTAAGGTTTTAGCCGAAACTGTGAGAACAACATTAGGTCCTAAAGGAATGGATAAGATGTTGGTGGACAGTCTTGGTGATATAGTGGTAACTAACGATGGAGTGACAATTCTCAAAGAAATGGACATTGAACATCCTGCTGCAAAAATGTTAGTTGAGGTTGCTAAGACTCAAGAAGATGAAGTCGGTGATGGTACAACCACGGCAGTTATTATAGCTGGTGAACTTCTCAAAAAAGCTGAAAATTTATTGGATATGGATATACATCCTACTATTGTAGCTATGGGTTACAGACAAGCGGCTGAAAAAGCTCAAGAAATTTTAGAAAATATTTCTATTGAGGAAACTGGAACTGAAATCTTGGTTAAAGTGGCTATGACTGCTATGACAGGTAAAGGAACAGAAAAGGCAAGAGAACCATTGGCTCGTTTAATTGTCGATGCCGTTCAACAGGTAGAAGAAAACGGTGAAGTGGATACGGATCACATTAAAATCGAGAAAAAAGATGGTGCCGTTGTAGAGGATTCGACTCTTGTTCAAGGTGTAATAATCGATAAAGAGAGAGTACATCCTGGCATGCCAAAAAAGTTGTCTAATGCTAAAATAGCTTTATTAAACTCTCCTGTTGAAGTAAAAGAAACTGAAATGGATGCTGAAATTAGTATAACCGACCCTGCCCAAATGCAGGCTTTCATTGAGCAAGAAGAAAAAATGGTTAAAGGAATGGTAGATAAAATAGCTGAATCAGGTGCAACCGTCCTATTTGCTCAGAAAGGAATCGATGACTTGGCACAACATTACTTAGCTAAAAAAGGAATTTTAGCTGTTAGAAGAGTTAAAAAATCAGATATTGAAAAATTAGCTAAAGCTACTGGTGCAACCATTGTTTCCAATGTTGATGACTTAACTGCTGATGATTTAGGAGAAGCAGGCAACGTTGTTGAAAAGAAAATTTCTGGAGAAGAAATGATCTTTGTAGAAAATGCTAAAGAAGCTAAATCAGTCACTTTACTTGTTAGAGGAAGTACTAAACATGTTGTAGATGAAATCCAAAGAGCTATCGAAGATGCGATTGGTGTCGTCTCAGCAACGGTTGAAGATGGTAAAGTTGTAGCTGGTGGAGGAGCTCCTGAAATTGAAATGGCTAAAAGACTTAAAGATTATGCTGAATCCATTAGTGGAAGAGAACAATTGGCTGTCACTGCTTTTGCTGAGAGTTTAGAAATTGTTCCAAAAACCTTAGCAGAAAATGCAGGTTTAGATAGTATTGACTCCTTGGTGGACTTAAGAGCAGCACATGAGAAATCTCCTTACATGGGTCTTGATGTCTTCGACGGAAAAGTCACTGACATGAAAGACGCTGGTGTCATCGAACCAAAAAGAGTTAAAAAACAAGCCATTCAATCTGCATCTGAAGCGGCTGAAATGATTTTAAGAATAGATGATGTTATAGCTTCAAGTGGTAGTAACAACCCTGATATGGGTGGTATGGATCCAGCCGCAATGGGTGGAATGCCTCCAATGATGTAACTTTAAAATCTTTATTTCTTTTTTTATTTTTTTTTTACAACTTTCAACGAATTTTTCTTGGTTTACAAGGAAGACTATTTTTTTTGCTGCTTTTCCTTAACGTCAACTGTTTTATATATGATGTTTTATATAATTAACAACATGGATTCATATTCTTGGATAATAGAATTTTTCAGAATTTATTTTTTTTCAGGCTACACTTTGTTTAACACCATAGTATATAGTCTAATACTAGTTTTAATAATGTTTGGATTGATAAAACTCTTTAAAAGGTTAGAAAAAGATCCAAAAGAATTGATTTTTTATGTAGTTCCATTTATTTTCATTGGTTCCAGTGTAAGAGCCTTTGTGGACCATGGGATTCTGCCTTACAATTGGCTTTTAATTACACCTGGAATATACCTTGTCGTAGGTGGCATGACGATTTCGTCTTTGTTGGTAGGAACATATTTTGAAAGGAAAGTAAAGATCGACTATAGAAGGCTAATGTTTCTAATAGGAATAGTCTTGTTAATTCCAATTTTAACGTTTATAAATAAGATAAACACGGTTTCAACCTTAAGAATAATAGCTATCTGGATTGTATTGACCATTGTGTTCTTTTTAATGGGTAAAACTTTTTATCTTTATAGAGACAAGCATAACTTAGCTGTTATATCGGCCCATCTTTTTGATGGTTCATCCACATTTATATCAGTGGATTTTTATGGATTCAGTGAACAACATGTAATTCCTAATTTTATATACAACGAAACTTTAACGGCCGTGACTATTTTTCCTTTAAAAATAGTCGTGATAAGTTTAGCCTTGTATCTTGTAGAAAAGTACGTTGATGATGAAATAGTTAAAGGATTGTTAAAGTTAACTATATTTATTTTGGGTCTTGCACCAGGATTAAGAAATTTAATAACTTTAGGTCTATGTTAGCCGATCACTTAAACTTTCTTTCAAAATATATTTAAACTTATACTTGAAAAAATTCTATGACTGAATCTTAAAAAAATATTTCAGTCATAGATGAACTTATACTTTAAAAAATAAAGTTTTTAAAATATTGTTAAACTCCAAACTTTTGAAAATAATCAAAATTAAAATATTCAATAGATTTCATTTGTTTTGAAAATTAAGGGTGAAATAAAGAAATAAAATTGATGATTATTT
Source organism: Candidatus Methanovirga aequatorialis (assembly GCA_031282205.1). Classification (GTDB taxonomy): domain Archaea; phylum Methanobacteriota; class Methanobacteria; order Methanobacteriales; family Methanobacteriaceae; genus Methanovirga; species Methanovirga aequatorialis. The sequence goes on from JAITEE010000144.1 coordinate 4,901, forward strand.
TTAAACTTTTCGATTTAAACTATAAAGAAAAATTTCATTCTTCTAAATTTTCAACAATAAAAAATTTTTAAAATTAAGTTGTAATGAAATAGAACTTTTAAAATAAAAATCAAGTAATTAATAGACTACAGGTGAAAACATTTTCATTGAAAGTATTGAGAAAGTAAAGAAAACCATGAAACTTCCAAAGAGTGTTACCATACTTGATACAACGTTAAGAGATGGTGAACAGGCTCCTGGGGTTGCATTTACCGTGGACGAGAAGATTCAAATAGCTCAGAAGTTAGATCAAATTGGAGTAAACAGTATAGAAGTTGGTTTTCCAAGGGTATCCGATGGTGAAAGAGCATCAGCACGAGCTATTAAAGATTTAGGATTGAATGCTAATATTTATGGTTTAAGTAGAGTTTTAAAAGAGGATATTGATGCTTTAATTGATAGTGATTTAGGTTACATGCACACCTTCATTGGAACTTCAAAGTTACATAGAGACTACAAGTTAAAAATGTCTAAAGAGGAGATTTTGGAGAAGGCTGTTTATGCGATTGAATATGGCAAGGATCATGGAATCACAGTTGAATTTTCAGCGGAGGATGCTACAAGAACTGAAGAGGATTATTTGTTGGAAGTTTATAAAGCAGCTTCCTCAGCAGGAGCAGATATTCTAAATGTCCCTGATACTGTAGGTGTTTTATTCCCATCGGCAACAAAAGAGTTGATTACAAAAATCGGTGACAACGTTAAAATTCCAATTAGTATTCATTGTCATAACGATTTTGGTTTGGCTGTTGCTAATTCTTTAATGGCCATTGAATCTGGAGCGAGCCAGGCTCATTTGACTATTAATGGGATCGGTGAACGTGCTGGAAATGCATCTTTGGAGGAATTTGTAGTTGCATTGAAGATTGCCTACGGATACGAGAACCTTAAAATTGACACGACTCAACTACTTAACCTATCGGAGTTTGTATCTAAATTGACTGGAATTAAGGTCCCTATTAATAAACCAATTGTAGGTGCGAATGCGTTTGCTCATGAATCGGGGATACATGTTCATGGTGTTTTAAATAATGCAGCCACCTACGAACCAATAAATCCTGAAATGGTAGGGCATACAAGAAAAATAGCTTTAGGAAAACATACTGGTGCAAACAGTTTAAAATCGAAATTAAAGGAGTACAATATTGAGATCGATCAAGAACAATTCAATCAAGTATACGATCAGATAAAAAATCTTGGGGATAAAGGAAAGAATATAACCGATGCTGATTTAAAAGCAATAGCTATTACCACATTAGGAAAAGCAAAGGAGGAATCAATAAAACTTCTGGGTCTCACGGTAATAAGTGGAGACACTGTATCGGCTACCGCTACTGTGAAGTTAAGTATTGATGGTGAACTTGAAGAGAAATCTGAGATAGGTGTTGGGCCAGTTGATGCTGCATTAAAAGCTATCTCGAAGTTAGTTAAAGGTTACATAGATATTGAATTAGAGGAGTATAATATTGATGCTATTACTGGTGGTACCGATGCTTTAGCAGAAGTATTCGTTATAGTATCTGATAGTGAGGGAAATAAGGCAACTGGAAGGTCAACTCGAGAAGACGTTATTTTAGCAAGTGTTGATGCTATATTAAACTCTATTAATAAGATAATAGCCATTAAATAGTTAATTCTTGAATTAAATATCTCTGTTGAATCTTACAACCCCTAATATAAGGAATAACACTGTGAATCCTAATAAAACAGATATGTCTATCCATATATCACCAATACCAAAGCCTTTAATCATGATGGATCTCATGGCATCGTTTAAATATGTTAAAGGACATATATAAGCTAATTTTTGGAAAATCCACGGCATGGTTTCTATTGGATAAAAAACACCTGAAATAAACATCATCGGCATTGATAATGGCATGACCATCTGTGTATAATCTTCTTGTGTGGATGCCGATGCGGATATCATGATCCCAAACCCAACGAAACATAACGCACCTAAAACAAGCATTCCAATAGCTAACAATATACTACCTTTTATAACCACTCCAAAAAGGATAATGGCTGTTATAAGAAGAATTAAAGCCCGTAATATTTCTATTGTAAGTTTAGAAAGTATTTTACCCCAAACAATAGTACGGACATTTGTTGGGGTCATAAATAATCTCGCTAACTCTCCAGTTTCCCGTTCACCAGCTATTGATTGTCCCATACCAGTAACACATGAAAACATTATTATCATTGATAAAATAGCTGGAACTAAAAAATCAATGTACTTAACATTCCCATAGATCCTGTCGATCTCTAATTTAAGACTTTCAACAATTGAAGTACCTGAATTTGCTACTGGAGAATTTAGTGTAGAGAGTTTAGTAAGCTTTTCAATAGAGAGCTTATTATTTATTCCTGTGAACACTTGCTCTGTTGCTGGCACCAACGCCTGACTTGCTATCTGATCTGAAGAATCCAAATATAGAGTCACATCTTTTGTTTGAGTGTCTGTTAAATTATCATAGTTTGGAGGTAGAATTATAGCTGCTTTAACATCACCCTTATCCACCAACTCTTTCCCCACATCCACATCATCGGTAACGTTCTCTACGTTATAAATGGACACGTTGTTAATTACATCTAAGGTACCATTTGTTAACTCACCATCACTCATATTTACAACGGCTATTGGTATATGTTCAATTGAACCCCCCATTCCATAGCCAAACAACACGATCATCATTATTGGAAAAGCAATTATAGAAACTAAACGAGGCTTATTTCTCCATAATGTTAAGATATCCTTCTTAAACATCCAAAAAAACTTTTTTAATTCAAAATCCATATTGATCCACGCCTTTAGATGTTAAATCAACAAAAACATCTTCCAAAGATGGGTCAGTAGTTGATATAGACGATATTAACCCCCCACCCTTAAGAATAATAGCTATTACATCACTTATTCCTTCTCTATGAGAAAATTTATCAACATCAACTGTTAATCTCCCCCTTTCATCATAAGAAGATCTTAAATCATAAACAAACGACAAGTTTCTAATTTCTTCAATGATTTCATCACTTAACCAATTCTCCACCATAACACTTAGCTCGACAGTTAATTTAGGCTCACTATCACCTACATTTAAAACATCTTTCTTTGAATCACCCTCTTTTTCTTTCATCAAATTATCTTTAAGTACTTGAGGAGTGTTAAATGCAACTAAATGGCCCTTATTCATGACTCCAATATTCTCACAAAGCTTATCAACCTCGTACATATCATGAGAACATAAGATAATCGTATGACCATCATCGTTTAGATCTTGAATCAGATCCCATAACACCATTTTTGTTGTAGGATCAAGACCAATCGTCGGTTCATCTAAAAATAAAATATCTGGGCTATGAACCAAACTTGCAACCACAGAAACTTTTTGTTTTTGACCTCCAGACATATGTTTTACAAGCTTATTTTCAGCGTACTTAATGTCCACCAGTTCCATTAGCTCATCAATACGACTTTCTTTGATATTTTTATCGATTCCATAATAATCGGCACATAAACTCACGTTCTCTCTTGCGGTTAGATCTTTATATAAACTAACCAACTGAGGAACCATCCCAATTTTGTTTCTCACCTTATTTGGATATTTTATAACATCATAACCAGATACTTTAGCTGTTCCACTTGTAGGCTTGATTAAACATGTTAACATTTTTATGGTGCTTGTTTTTCCAGCACCGTTGGGTCCTAAAAATCCAAATATGCTTTTATTTTTTATTTTCATGTCCAAACTATCAACAGCTAAGAAATCACCATATTTCCTACTAAGATCATTAGTTTCGATCGCGTACTTCATGTTCTCACATTTTATCTTAATTAACAAATCCCATTGTTAGTTATTTTAAATTTAACATTTATTCCTTCGGACACACTTCTATGTCTTCTTAAATTAGCTATTCTTTGACCAGCAAGGTCTGATTTTTCAAGTTCAACTATGACTTTGCTCCAATATCTAAGAATGTCTCCTCCAACAGGTCTAATGTCTCCATTATTTTCTCCATCAAATGCAGAATAAATTTGATTTGTAATAAGAACGGATAGGTTATATTTACGAGAAAATGTAGATAACAATCCCATCTGTTTCCCTAACTCCTTGTTTAATATGGATGATTTGGATTCATTTAGTCTATAAAGAGCAACAGCTGAATCCAAGACTATTAAATCAACCTCATCACCTTTTGAACTTAAAAGAGATCCAACTGTTTTTAAGTCATCTTCTTGTTCTTGAAAGGAATGAGGTTCAAAAACGATTATATTGTTTGCAACATCTTCAAAATCGTCTTTAGCAATTTGTTTAATCCTATCGATAGATATTCCACCTTCGGTGTCTATATATATTACTTTTTTCCCGTTTTTAACCACTTGAACAGATAACATTAAAGTTATATTGGTTTTTCCAGAGCCAGGAGGACCGTAAAATTGTGTTATGTTACCTTTTTCAATACCACCTCCAAGTATCTTATCCAAAGAAGAGTTTGTAGCTATTTTCGATTGCTCAATATTTTTTAGTACCTTCATTTTTCCTCACGTTAAACGTTCCATATTATTTTCACTACATTTTTTTTGTTAAATTTTAATTTAAACCGTAAAACATATTAAATTTGTTTTTATTTGTTAATATGATTCTAAATAGTTAATTGTTACTAATATCATAGGATGATATTCACATAAGAACCTGCAAAATCAGTTGGAAATTTTAATACTTTGGTTTTAGGAGGTCGATTAAAATTTTTCATGTTTAAAAATTAAATGATCAAGAATAGTTAACTTTTTGAGTTTTTCATCGTTTAAAAGTCCGAATAAATACATTAAAACACGATTCACAAAATTATTTATATTAAAACCTTCTTTTTTTCATTTTGTCGATGAAGATTATTCTAATGGATTCTCATCGTAAATTGAATGATTTATAATGTTCAATACGATGTTGAAACTATGTCTATAACTATGTTGGTCTTCTTTATAAAACTTGTGATTTAATATCCCTACTGAAATCGGTTTTTGAAATTTTACAACAATCTTCGTCTCCAAACTTTTTTAAAAGCGAAGAATAATTTCTTCTAAATTTACTACGTGAATAACGAAGAGTAAAACTCTCCTAAGTTACTTAATGGTAACAAACGAAAAATAAATTTTTCTAATTTTGGTGTTTAATATTTGGGCTCTGTAGAAATCATATTTGAATTTTTTTTTATTAAATGCTTTTATGTAGTGGTATATGCCATAGCATGTGTTTTTTTAGCTTTGTTTCTTTATTTCTTAGTTGATCATTTCAGTTTTAGTTTTTATCTCCAAAATATTCTTTTTTGTAACCGATATCATTGTTTTTACTATGTTTTTATGGTGATATTTTGGTTTAGTGAAGATTGATTTTGTTCCTATTGTTAAGACAACTTAATTCTTATTGTTTAATTCAAACATAATATTTTGATAATATTTTCATCTGCGTTTTTTTGTGAAATTCCAGCTTATTTTACTATTTATTATTCATGTAATT
>JAITEE010000103.1 GCA_031282205.1 Candidatus Methanovirga aequatorialis
TAGATTTATATTACATCTTAAAGCATTTAAAACTTTCTATCTAATGCATGATACTTGAAATTCATCTATGACTGAAATATTCTTTAAAGATTCAGTCATAGTATTCTTTCAGGTCTATGGTAAAATTATTTATATTAATCTCATTTTTTTTAATTTAAGGTTTGGAATTTCGTCATGATAATTTTTATTAAAAATTCATTTAAATTTAATTTAAATTATCAATCATTGATAGTTTAATAAATAAATTATTTTTATAATCATGTTTTTAAAATAATCTTTAAATTATTAATAAAATAAAAAATAAAGCATTTTAAGAATAATAATAATTTATTATAATTTCCAATATTTATTTGAATGATGAAAATTTAATTTCACAATTTACTATTAATTCATGCTTATACTAAGAGATCTGTTTATAAAGCATGTGTATTTGAATGTGTTTTTAGTATGGATACTGATTTCCGAAGGTTACAAGGAAATTCAAGAAATTACAGGACTCATTGATCACCAATAAATCAGACCTTGATTATAGATGTTCAATTTTACATTTAACATCCCTATCACGAATAGCTACTGCAAGTAAAAGAACATTCCTATCAACAAAAGGTTTATAATACTCAGTATCCTTAATCTGACCTAAAGCATCATCAATCATCTTATCCAAAGATTTATCCGAAGAATACTTAATTTCACAAACAACAACACGATTATCTTTTTTAAGTATAGCATCTACACGACCTTTAAAAGTCAAAATCTCACCTTGAATATCAAAACCAAGCAAACGTAACCAAGACAAAATCATCATGTGAAAATTAGCTTCTCTAACATCTTCTTTAACATTCTTATAAAGAGAATAAGGAATATTAGCTATTAAAAGCTCAAAAGACTCTTGAAGAACATTTTCATCTGCATTAACAATTCCTTCAGAGATTTTTTTAACTAAAGAAGGAATAACATTAGTTGAAGCTTTAGTATAATAAGAGAGAATTCGAGTATAAAGAGAATCATGAACTTCGCGGTTAGGAATGCCCAAAGTATAATTAGGAAGCTCACCAACAACATAATCTTGATTTTTAATAGTTAAATAACCAGTTTGTAATAAAACAGTCATAAAATCAAGATTCTCAAGGTCAAAATTCGGAAAATCACCAGAAAAAACAGGATTAGAATCTAACAGAGTATTAACATCCACATCATCATTTTTAATAAAATTCATTAAAAAAGTTGGAGTTCCAGTTTCAAACCAATAATTACTAAATCTACCAGTACCAAATAAAGACAAGATAGAATAAGGATTATAAACCGTGTTATAGCCATCCCAAGAATAACCATCATACCAGTCTTTAATTAGAACCAAAAGATCATCACAAGAAATATCATTATCCTCGCTGAAATCAGTTAAATATTCCTTAAAATGAGTCTCTAAGTCTTTTTGAGTATATCCACAAATATTAACAAAATCAGGATGAAGAGTTAAATCAGTAACATTATTTAAACCAGAAAAAATACTTGTCTTAGTAAATTTAGAGATACCTGTGATAAAAACAAATTCAAGAAACTTATCTGTCTTTAAAGCACCATAAAACTTATTTAACTCATAACGAATATCTTCAACCAAAGTTAAATCGTTGATATTATCTAAAATAGCTTTATCATACTCATCAATTAAAACAACAACCTTAGAATTATTTTTTAAACTAATCTCCTCTATCAATTCAGCGAATTTATCAGTAATCAAATCTGTCTCATCTAATTCAATATTGTTTAATTTAGCTGTTCTATTAAGAAATAAGTTTAAAGACCTTTTTAACTCATCCGATGTCTTATAACTCAGTTTCCCAAAGTCTATATGAATAACAGGAAATTTTTTAGACCAATTCCATTTATCATAGATATATAAACCTTCAAAAAGCTTCTTATTGCCTTTATACAATTCCTCCAAAGTACTAACAAGTAATGATTTTCCAAATCGTCTTGGACGAGACAAAAAAAACTTTTTACTTGGTTTAGCCATCCGATGAATGTATTCAGTCTTATCAACATACAAATAATTGTTTTCAATCAAATTAGAAAATGTTCCAATCCCTGTAGGCAAATCCTTCATAAAAAACACTCACAAAAAACCTAAATTCCTAAACTTTTATTTAAGCTTTATTACATTATTTACTTATATTATTTACTTATTCTATAAATTCTATAAAAAATTATATGGCAATGTTAAGGCGTTGGATGGTATCAATTTGACAATTGAAGAAGGTGAGTTTGTAGCCATTATGGGTCCGTCTGGTTCTGGTAAATCGACGTTGTTGAATATGATTGGTGTGTTGGATAGAGCAGATGATGGGAAAATTGTTGCGGATGGTCATGATCTTTTATTAGAGAAAGATTTAAGTGACTTTCGTAGTGAAATCATTGGTTTTGTTTTTCAACTACACAATCTTCTTCCTATGTTGTCTTCACTTGAGAACGTTGAACTTCCAACCTACGAGTTGAAGGTCTCATCAAGTGAAAGAGGAAAAAGAGCGTTGGAGTTATTAAAAAAGGTTGGTTTGGAGGATAAGGCGGAGTTTTCTCCTAACAAGTTGTCTGGTGGTGAAAAACAGAGGGTTGCTGTTGCAAGGGCTCTTGTTAATCATCCTCCTATCATTCTTGCTGATGAACCGACAGGTTCTTTGGATTCTGATAATTCTCAAAAGATTCTTAAATTACTGAAGGATTTGCACAAAGAAGAGAATATTACTTTAATAATCACAACCCATGATCTGAGCGTAGCAAAGCAAGCTGGAAGGATCGTTAATATTTTAGATGGGAAGGTAGTTGAAACATGAATTATTGTGAATGGGCTGATCTAGTTAATTTAAGGATGTGACGTTTAAAATTAAACTTTTCTCTAAGGGCTGTAGAAGATTTAGTTACACCTTAATTTTAAGGGATTCAGATTCCAAATATTCTATGTTCAATGGCTTAAAGCTCATGAATGATCCTGTTTTTAGATACTTATCTTTGTTTAATCTTTATATTTATCATTTAAATAATTCATACAGTTTACTCAGTTAATATTATTTTAAATATTGATCAAATTTTTATCATCACTTACTTTTCCTTTTAAATGAATTTAAATCAATAAAAAATTTTAGTTTATCCATTGATAATATCATTTTTAAAAATCTTAATATGATATATAAAGTTTTTGATTTATTTTTCTAAGTAAGGTTTATATTACCTAGAAATTAATATAAGTATCAGTACAATGGGATTGCATTAAGTAATTCAAAAGTACAGAAAATTTAAGAAAAATTTAGGCTTTCATAAATATTTTAACTCAAATTGAAATTTTTATAAAAGTTGTTTTTATAATAATAATTATTTATTTTATAAAATGTAGTAAATTTCTATAGATTGTAATAGTGTAATGATCTATTATTGTTTTAAGTGTATGATGAAAACCTAAAAATATTTTAATAGAGGAGGATAATCTCTATGGCTGATGATGATGTAAAAATTGTAATGTTTTGTTGCAACTGGTGTTCCTATGGTGGAGCAGATACTGCAGGAACAGCAAGAATGCAATACCCACCGAATATTAGAGTTATTAGGGTAATGTGTTCTGGAAGAATAGAGCCTCAATTTGTATTGAAGGCATTTAGAGAAGGAGCAGATGGTGTTATTGTGGCTGGATGTCACCATGGTGACTGTCACTACGATGCAGGAAACTACAAATTAGATCGTAGAATGCGTTTAATTTATAAATTGGCCGATGGTTTAGGTATTGGTAGAGAAAGAATATACCACGATTGGATTTCCGCATCTGAAGGTGAAAAATTCGCTGGAACCGTTAAAATGATGGTTAACAGAATTAAGGATTTAGGACATTCTCCTTTAAAAGGTCAAATAAATGCTGAAGCTTAATTTGGAGGAATTATAATGGCAGAAAAAGCAAAAATTGGGACGATGTGGTTAGGAGGATGCTCTGGTTGCCACTTATCTATTGCTGATTTTCATGAATCTTTATTGGATGTTTTAGACCTTGCTGAATTTCAATTCTCTCCAGTTTTAATGGATACCAAATATGATGAAATTCCTGAGATGGATGTTGTTATCATAGAAGGTGGGATTAGAAATGAGGAGAACAGAGAATTAGCAGAGAAATTAAGAGAAAAAGCTGGATTTATTATTAACTATGGTACTTGTGCATGTTATGGTGGAATTCCAGGGTTAGGTAATTTACATACGGTTGAAGAATTAGAAACTGAAGCTTATGTTAACTCTCCAAGTACTGTCAATCCTGAGGAAATTATTCCTAACGAAGATGTACCGCACTTAGAAAGTAGAGTTAGACCACTAGGTGAAGTTATCGATGTGAACTTAAATGTTCCAGGATGTCCTCCGAGATCTGATGTTGTTGCTCAAGCTGTTGTGGCTTTACTTAAAGGTGAAACAGTTGAACTTCCAACAACCAACCTTTGTGATGTTTGTCCAAGAGAAAAACCACCTGAAGGTTTAGCTATGGATGTTATTAAGAGACAATTTGAAGTTGGAAGACCAGAAAATGATTTATGTTTAATTGCTCAAGGATTGGTTTGTATGGGCCCTGCTACTATTTCGTTATGTGGAGCGGAATGTCCAACTGTAGCAATTCAATGTAGAGGATGTTATGGACCAACATCAAAGGTATCTGATCAAGGTGCAAAAATGATCAGTGCTATTGCTTCAGACTATGGGGTTGATGAAGATAAAACGATTGATCCAGAAAGAGTAGCTGAACAATTGGATGATATTGTTGGTACTTTCTACACTTACACTTTACCAGCAGCACTAATTCCAGCGAAAATGCAACAAGATGGAGGGAAATAAATATGGTTAGACTTACTATGGAACCTGTAACCCGTATTGAAGGACACGCAAAAATCACTGTAAATCTTGATGACGGAGGTAACGTTCAAGACACTAAGTTACATGTTATGGAATTTAGAGGATTTGAAAAATTCATGCAAGGACGTCCTGTTGAAGAGGCTCCAAGGATCGTTCCAAGAATTTGTGGTATCTGTGATGTACAGCATCATTTGGCTGCAGCTAAAGCAGCGGATCAGTGTTATGGATTTAATGATGATGAAATTTTACCTACCGCATATAAAATGAGAGAAATTATGAACTGGGGTTCTTACATGCACTCTCATGCTCTTCATTTCTATTTCTTAGCAGCACCTGATTTTGTTTATTTCCCAGGAGATAGAAAAGTAAGAAACGTTTTCCAGATCATTCAAGATAAACCTGATTTAGCTTTACAAGCTATTGAAATGAGGAGAAATGGTTTAGATATTGTTAAAGCAATTGGTGGGAGACCAATTCACCCAACTTCTTCAACTCCTGGAGGTATTTCAACAGAACTTGATGATGAAACTCAGAAGGATCTACTTGGTAAGGCTCAAAAGAATGTTGAATTAGCACAAGCTACTTTAGACTTTGCTATTGAAAATGTATTCACTCCAAACCTTGATTTAGTTGGTAGTTTAGGTAATTTTGGTGACACAAGGCATTGTGGTTTAGTTAAAGATGGTGTATGGGATGTTTACAATGGTAATGTGAGAATCAAAAGTAAAGATGGGTCTAAAATCGAGTACGAATACGACAATCTTGAGTATTTAGATATTGTAGCAGAGCATGTTAAACCATACTCTTGGTTAAAATTCCCATACATTAAAGAGTTAGGATATCCTGAAGGAATTTACAGGGTCGCACCATTATCAAGAATTAATGTCTGTGATAAAATGCCTTCTGAGGCTCCTCTTGCTCAAGAACGTTTAGAAGAGTTCCGTAAAAACTTTGGATACGCTCAAGCTCCATTACTATTCCATTACGCCAGACTTATTGAACTGTTAGCATCTGCTGAATGTGCATCTGCGGGATTAGAAGGAGACTTATCAGGTCAAAAGTTCCCAGATGCTATTGAGAGAGTTGCTGGTGAAGGTGCTGGTATTGTTGAAGCTCCACGTGGAACTTTAATACACCACTACAAAACTGATGATGATGGTTTAATGACCAATGTAAACATTGTTGTTGCGACGATACAAAATAATCCAGCGATGGAGATGGGCATACAACAAGTGGCCAAAGACTACATTAAACCTGGCGTTGAAGTGGGAGATGAAATATTCAACAAAATGGAAATGGTTATTAGAGCATACGACCCTTGTCTATCTTGTGCTACTCATACTATGGATACACAGATGAGATTAGCTACAATAGAAGTTTATGATAGTGACGGTCAGTTAATTAAAAAAGTTTAAGTGAGGTTGGAATAATGATAGTGGTCAATCAAGAAGACTGCATCAAGTGTGGGGCTTGTCAGGGTACCTGTCCATCAACTGCCATTATTTTAGATGGTCAAAAAGTCATCAACTGTGACATCTGTAATGGTGAACCAAAATGTGTGGAGATATGTCCTAATAATGCTTTGGATATGGATGAACTAACACTTGAAGATGGTGTATCACAAAAAAGAATAGTTTACAACCCTGCTAAATGTGATCAATGTGGTGATTGTGTTGATGTATGTCCACAAAAAACACTTAAACTTGAACCAGAATCTAAATTACCATTACATGGGTACTGTGTAATGTGTGGAAAATGTTTAGATATATGTCCAGTTGAAGTTATTGGAATTCATGGATATAAAGAACCTAAAACTCGTGATTTAGATATTCAAGGAGTCATTTATATTAAGGACTGTGTTGGTTGTAGTATGTGTGTTGAAGAATGCCCAGTCGATGCAATCACCTTGGATAAAATTGGCGACGAAATATCTATTGATGAGGATAAGTGTATTAAATGTGGGGTTTGTTCACAAACGTGTCCTTGGGATGCAGTATTTATATCCGGTAAAAGACCTATAAAACGTAGTAAAACGATTACTACTTTTGAAGTGGACACTGAAGCATGTATTGGTTGTAACAATTGTGTTGATGCATGTCCTGGAAGTTTTATAATTGCTAAAGGTTTTAATTTAACAGTTGAAGTTCCAAATAACTGTCCAAGCTGTGGACTTTGTGCAAATGTCTGCCCTGTTAATGCTATAGAATTTGACATGACTCTTGGTGACGCCTTACCTACCAACGAAGTTGGAATAGTGAACGTCCCCGAAAAATGTGTTTTTATAGGTGCATGTGCAAATAAGTGTCCAACCGAGGCAATTAGGGTGGTAAGGAAAAATGGAGTACAAGCTCCTGAGTCCATTAAAAATGCGGGTGACCCATCTTTCACGATGTGTGCAAGATGTGGTGCGTGTGCAGCGATTTGTCCTGAAGGGGCATTACAATTGACTCCAATTGAAAAACTACATGATGGAAAGTTATATGAAAGGGAAAGAATTCAATTCAGTCCTTCAAAATGTACTCAATGTGGAGATTGTATTGATGTATGCCCATACAAAATGTTAAAATTCAAAGACAATGGACCACTACCTCTTGTAGGGTTCTGCACACTTTGTGAGCAATGTATTGAAGCATGTCCTAAGGGAGGCTTAGAGTTTAAATAGGACTCCGATTAAATGATAGATTTATTTTTAATAGAGTCTATCTATTATTTTTCTTTTTTTGTGGATGTATCCTATTTTTAGTGATGAGGTTTAAACATATCTGCATCAGCCTTTTCTTTTTTTTTAATGTTAAAAACTTTAATGTTTAATTGATAAATTGCTCGCCTCTACTTTTACGTTTTTTTTATTCCTTGTCTTAAGAACACGTTCTTTAAATTGATTTCAAATTATAAATCGAACTTATATTTTATAAATAAATATTAATATTTTAGTGAACAAGATGGAAATTTATATTAAAGAAGGTCAAATAGCTACTAAAAACTTGTCTCCAGGATTGAAGGTTTATGGGGAGGAATTAATAACTGAAAATATGGTTATAAATGATGAAGAAGTTGAAGTTGAATATAGACTTTGGAACCCTTATAGATCGAAGTTAGCAGGAGCCCTATTAAATGGAATGTCAAAATTAAATATAAAAAATGACTATAAAGTTCTATATCTTGGGGCATCAACTGGAACAACGGTTTCTCATATATCCGACATTGTTTATAATGGATTGATATACGCTGTTGAATTTTCACCAGTCACGATGAGGAAACTAACAAGACTAGCAGATAATAGACCCAATATAGCTCCAATACTGTCTAATGCTAACAAACCTAAGAACTATCTTAACTTAGTTGAAAAGGTGGACTTTCTATATTGTGATGTTGCTCAACCAAATCAAAGCGAGTTGTTCATGGACAACGTTAACTTATTTTTAAAAGAAGAAGCTAAAGGATTAATCACGATTAAAGCCCGTAGTATTGATGTTAGTAAAAATCCTAAAAAGGTTTTTAAAGAAGAAGAAAAAAAGTTGGTGAGTGAAGGCTTTAGAATCTTGGAGAGAATAAAATTGGAACCTTATGAAAAAGATCATCTTGGCTTATTGGTTGAGAAAGGTTTATATTAGAAAATATTTTCCAGATACTATTAACAACCAATGGATTAAAAGATCTAAAATTATTTGAATGGTTAAGATCTGTAAATTTTTATCGTTTTAATAACAAATTTTATTTTGGGAAAACATTTAAATACAATTGATTGTTATATATTATATACAGTAATATTTTTAATATGCTGTTTATTGAAAACTTATTCTAATAAATTAATTAAGCATATCTACCAATTATTGTTCTGTATTTTTATCATTGAATATTATTCTTATTTATTCGAATTACTTACTTCTTTAAATAAGTTATTTTTTTATTGATATACTGATTATATGAATTTTGTCGAATGTTGGTGATATAATGAAGATTCCAAAAGAAAGAAGAACGTACTGTCCAAAATGTAAGAGACACACTGCTCATGAAGTATTAGTTGCAAAAAAAAGGAAAGCAAGTGAGTTGAAATGGGGTCAAAGACAGTTCAGAAGAGTTACTGCTGGTTACAGAGGTTATCCAAGACCATTACCTTCAGGAAACAAACCTGTTAAAAAGTTGGACTTAAGATTAAAATGTAAAGAGTGTGGGAAATCACATATTGGCTCATCATTTAGAACAGGAAAAGTAGAATTTATAACTAATTAGGTGATTTAATGGCGATACATAGAAAAGGACAGTTTTTAAGAGTCAGATGTTTAGACTGTGATAATGAACAAATTGTATTCAACAAATCCGCATCCAACGTTAAGTGTATTATTTGCGGAAAAACAATTGTTAGATCGTTAGGTGGCAAATCTAAAATAATGGCTAAAATTACCGAAGTAATAAGATAAAAATAACCTACTTGTGGTAGTTAAGATTTTAATTTCTTATAATAATTTTATTTATTTACACCAAATGGAAGTTGAGTATGGTAAGAAAAAGTCATAAATGGCCAAAGGAAGGCGAGCTTATAGTAGCTACAGTATATAAGGTCCTTAACTACGGTGCATTTGCAAAACTTGAAGAATACCCAGATAAAGAAGCGTTTATCCACATATCTGAAGTTTCGGCAGGATGGGTTAAAAACATCAGAGGTCATGTCCGTGAAAACCAGAAGGTTGTGGCTCGTGTTTTACGAGTAAATCCAAAAAAAGGACATGTTGATTGCTCTTTAAAAAGAATAAGAGAAGATCAAAGAACAAAAAAAATTCAGCAGTGGAAGATAGAACAGAAAGCAGAAAAATTCTTAGAATTAGCTGCTAAAAGTTTAGATAAAGATTTAGACACTGCCTATGAAGAAGTGGGTTACGAAATTATGGATATTTTTGGAGATATTTACGGTGCCTTTGAAAATTCTGCAGAAGAGGGGGAATCTGTTCTTGTAGATGAAGGGATTAATGAAGATTGGGCAAAGGCTATTACCGATATAGCTACTAAAAACATAGTCCCTCCAGAAGTTCAAATAACAGGATACATTGATTTACAGACTTATGCACCTAATGGTGTTGAGGTAATTAAAAAAGCTCTTAAAGCCATTGAAAATAATGACATCCAGGTACAATCTGTTGGTGCTCCAAGATACAGGGTCACAGTTAAATCTCCCGATTACATAGAAGCTGAAAAAAGTTTAAAAGACTCTACTCAAAAAGCTATTAAATTAATTGAAAAATCTAAAGGAAGAGGAGAATTTTTACGTGAGTTGGAGTAATTTAACTTCTTAATAAAATCCAAAAAAAATTTTAAAGTTGTAAAAAATTTGATTTTATAATGATTTTGGTAAAGTTTGTCAATTATAAAATATCAATATCTAATATAATCTATTTAAATTTAATTTAAAGAATTTTTATAAAAAATAATTAAATTAATAATTGATAAACATTACCATTATCACTATAAACCATGTTGACGTTAAATTTACTAATCGTTTTCGTTATTACTAATATTTTCTACTTCTTCTGTTTTTAATTTCCAAGCCCTGAAATTGGACTACTGTCATGACAATTTAATTATTTCGATATTTTAGTGTCATGAGAATTTCTATTAACTTCTATTTTTATTAATATTAATGAAATTCAATATTTATTAAAAATTATTTATTTATTCACGAAGTGAATTTA
>JAITEE010000115.1 GCA_031282205.1 Candidatus Methanovirga aequatorialis
TTGTCAATTATAAAATATCAATATCCAATATAATCTATTTAAATTTAATTTAGATAATTTTTATAAGAAATAATTAGATTAATAATTTATAAACATTACCATTATCACTATAATAAAAATTTCTGTTTTAACGTTAAATTCTTTTTTAGAATGTTTATCTAATATGATAGCTCCGAAATTTATATCATTTAAACCCATTTCAACTACAATGAGTTTCGTGATTTCTCTAGGGACAAAACCTAAATAACTATTATTATATTTGAATTTTATACTATTAATATCCTTCTAATGAGTCATATGCAGTGTTTATATAGTTTTTTTATTGTTTGGTGTGATGGTTTTACTTTTTTAAATAGGTTTATGATCTCAGTTGCGTGTCTTAGTGAGCTTATTTTTAATTGAATGCGTCTTTATTACTTACTCTCGAATATTTTCTTCATAACAGTGGTATTCAAAGTTATTTCCTTTTATTATTTTCACATCAAGGAAAATATCAATCTTTAATACTGCGATCAAGTATACGTTCTATCTTCTTCGATTATTATTGGATCAAATTCGTTAACTATATAAGGTTGTAAAGACAAATTGTTTGTAGGTGCGGGTCTTGTTGTGATCATGTTAATATTCATTGATTTATATCTATTTAAAGATTATTAACTTGCTTAGATACTATTTAAACTAAAATAAAGGTGAATTCAAAAATCCACAAATAATTTTAGTCTATCATGGATTTTTTTTACAGTGCCATGATTTTTAATTTTCATGAAAATTTAATTCACTTATATTATTATCTAGATCTCGATACACCTAATTTAGTACAATTTCATTAAATACGTCTTAATTAAACATCTATTTATTAAACAAATGATAATGATAGTATTGATTATATAGTATTTAACAATAGAGAATTTTCTATAAACCCAATATTTCAAAATTTTGGAATTTTTAAACTTTTTAATTAACCTTTAAATTTAAGCGGAAAATAAATTTAAGAAACGGAAAACAAGTTTTCCTAAGTTATCTTCGATAAAAAAACAGAAGATAGATTTTCCTAAATTACCTTTGGCAATAATCAAAGATTTATTCATGAAGTGAATTTAAGAGAGTCTTTGATTCTCTGTTTCTAACATTAAGCATTTAAGTTTTCCTAAATTCACTCTGTGAATAACGGAGAGTGAAACTCTCCTAAGTTACTTTCAGTAACAAACAAAGAATGAATTCTTCTAAGTTGAAAATAAATTTTCATCAATAAATAGTTTTTAATAAATATTTAGTCTCATTGATATTAATAAAAATGGAGTTAATAGAAATTCTCTAATAATATATAAAAACAACATTATAACATAGACCTTTAAAA
The DNA here is from genome assembly GCA_031282205.1 of Candidatus Methanovirga aequatorialis. Taxonomy (GTDB): domain Archaea; phylum Methanobacteriota; class Methanobacteria; order Methanobacteriales; family Methanobacteriaceae; genus Methanovirga; species Methanovirga aequatorialis. The sequence continues at coordinate 1,358 of JAITEE010000115.1, forward strand.
ATAGTTGGACCGTTAACGGTTGGATAACAAGGATCATGAACGTGAGGTTTTCATTTATAAGAGTACTTAATAGGTGAGTAAATGTTTTTTCAAAAAAATAAGATGTTTGTAATTCCTGCAGTGGATATTAAAGATGGAAAATGTGTTCAGTTGGTGCAAGGTAGGCCTGGAACAGAGATGGTTAAAATAGCTAATCCTGAAAAAATAGCTAAAATGTGGGAAGATTATGGAGCGGAGTTAATTCATGTGGTTGATTTAGATGGGGCCATTAATGATGAATCCAATTTAATAGCTATTAAAAAGGTGTTAAATGAGGTTTCTATTCCTATTCAGTTGGGCGGTGGAATAAGAGATGTTCAATATGGTGGTAAACTTTTGGACCTAGGTGTTGAGAGAATAATCATCGGAACAATGGGTATTGAACAACCTGAATCCATAGAGATCTTATCAAAGGAGTACGGTGGTGAGAGAATTGTAATGTCGTTGGATAGTAAGAACGATAAAGTTCTTATAAAAGGTTGGAAGGAGAATATTAATAAGAGACCAAGTGAAATAGCTAAGGATTTTGAAGATTTAGGTGCTGGGAGCATACTTTTTACCAACGTAGATGTCGAGGGATTGTTAAATGGGATCTCCCTTGATGGTCTAATTGAACTTAAAAACTCTGTTAACGTTCCTATTATCTACTCTGGAGGAGTGACATCTATCGTTGATTTAAAAAAATTAAAGAAAACTAACGTTGAAGGTGTGGTTATTGGTTCAGCGTTGTATAAGAATAGAATAGATTTTAAAGAAGCATTAAAACTTCAACAATAGTGCACATGGTGAAATCATGGTTGTGGTGATGGCAACAGGTACATTTGATTTATTACATCCTGGACATGGATTATACTTGCAAAAGGCTAAAGATTTAGGAGGAAAAGATTCTAAATTGGTGGTCGTTGTGGCTCGTGATTCCACGGTCCTCAGTAAAAAGAGAATTCCTATCGTTGATGAGAATCAGAGATTAGAAATGATAAAATTCTTAAAACCTGTTGATGAAGCTTATTTAGGTTATGAATGTGATATGTTTCAAATCGTTAAAGAAATAAATCCAGATATAATAGCCATTGGTCGAGATCAAAACTATGATATTGAAGATCTAAAAAAAAGTCTTGAAAGTAGAGATATAAGTGCAGACGTTAAAAGAGTGGATGATTATAGAACAGCCGAATTGGATAGCTCGTCTAAGATCATTAAAAAAATAAAGGAAACTATATTTGAAAGATCTCAATTTGATAACCGTTGATCTACAGATAAAAAAATAGACATGTTGTCTATGAGACAACTTTTCTAAGAGGACGTTGCATGTCCAATTGAGCTTAATTTGTTTTGAAAAATTCTTTAAAAAAGAAAAAATTTTAAGAGAGTACCATTTGCAAACATGAATCATTGGTCAAAAAGTAGAATAGGTTCATGATTGGAGATTTTCTATTTTTTCAATTGATAAGTCAGTGACATCACTAATATCCTCCAAAGAAAAATTTTTTTTCCTTAATTTTAAGGCCAATTCAATTTTTTCTTCTTTTTTACCTTCTATCCTACCTTTTTTTGTTGCTTTTTTTGTTGCGATTTCCATTCTAATTTTTTCATCCATTTCTCTTATTTCTTGTCCTATTTTTGCAATTTCTGCTTCTTGGCTTTTTGATATCATATTCTTCACCTTTTCTATATTTTTTAGTAGTTCGTCTTTACTACATTGATGTTTGAGTTCTTCAGCATTGAAAAATCCGTATAGATACATTAAAAGACGATCAAGAGGATCGTTTGCATTGAAATATTCTTTCTTCATTTTATCGAAGATGATTATCTCTAAAGGACTATCATCATAAATTAGCTGATTTTCAGTATTCAGTATTTTGAATTCATGTTCGTATTTCTGCTCTTCTTCTTTATAAAATTTGTGATTTAATATGGCTATTAAAATCACTTTTTGAGTTTCACGATAGTCATCTCCTTTTTTGAGTGTTGTAGAACTTAATCTATCACTATAATATTTTAATCTTTTTTCCATTTCTTCAAAGTGTTCATTTTGCACTTCAAATAGCGATCACGTTATCATCAACGGTTCTAACGACTACATCCAAACTAACAGTTTTACTATCAAATATTTCACGAACTATTTTAGTGTTCAATATTTGATCTACTTCAACCTTCTTATTGATTATTCTCTCAAAAAAATGCTCCAACAATGTTTTTGAGGAAATTTTACCAAAAACAAGTTTGAATACATAATCTTCCAAAATATCAACATCAACATTCTCTTTATTGGCCATTTAATTTTATTCTCCTTTAGTTTTTCCTACCATTCAAAACCATCACCATCTCATGGTTTATGAATGAATTTTGTCTAAGATTTAATCGTTGGATTTATTTTGTAGCCTTTAAATAGTGTTATATTAATTATAGTAATTAATAGATAAATATTACTTATATCAAAATTAATATTATAAATAGTTTAAAAGTGTTAATAAATTTAAAAAAACACACTCTATTTTTATAGGATTAAAATTAAGATAACAACAGTAGTTTTTATATCATATATTAGAAATTGAGTGAATTCCAGCTGGTTAATGTTTATTTTATTGTAACATAAGTTTTATATCTTTAAATCTAAAGTACAATATAACTCAAAGTTTAAATTGTTTTTAAATATTATATATCAATAATAGATATTTGATATTTTTAAATAGTATGATGAACATATAGTTGTGTGATGTGATTTATGATTGCAAAATATTTTTAGGTTACTAAGTGATATACGTTTTAAATTACTTAAATCGTTTTATTCACGATTATGATAATTATTTTATATGATGGCCTGTAAATCTTTGTTTTACTCGTACAATAAAATTTTTAGCGATTGGCTACCATTGTTGTATAAATTTTATTTTAATATTCAATTTAACTTCTTTTCAGCACTGGTCTTTTAAAATATGTGAAAAATCTATTTTAATTAAATTTCAAATTCTAATAATTTAAATGTTAAACGGTTTCATGAAAAGAAATGAATAATCTAAAGATTATGGATGGTATTAAACATGATTAAAGTAGCTATTGTTGGTGGAAGTGGATATACAGGAGGAGAGTTAATTCGTCTTTTATCAGGACACAGCAAAGTTGAAATATCTGCCGTGACTTCAAGACGGTATAAAGACACTCCAATTCATAAGATCCATCCACATCTAAGAGGATTAGAACTTAACTTCAGTGATTTAAAACCTGAATCAATAGACGCCGATGTTGTTTTTACAGCAACTCCTCATGGAGCGTCAATGAAAATGGTTCCAGAACTTCTTGAGGTTGGATCTAAGGTTGTTGATTTAAGTGGAGATTACAGATTTCGAGATTTCTCAGTCTATGAGAAATGGTATGGACTAGATCATACAGCACCATTAAACGCCGTTTATGGACTTCCAGAAATTTACAGAGAAAAAATAAAAAAATCCGATTTAATAGCTAATCCAGGTTGTTTTCCGACTGGAGGAATACTTGCGACATTACCTTTATCAAAAGAAAAAATCGTTGATCGTGTTGTAATTGATTCAAAGACAGGTGTAAGTGGAGGTGGAATTAAACCATCAAAATCATTCCATTTTCCAAATATAAGTGATAATATAAATCCTTATAAGATCACAACCCATAGACATACGGCAGAAATCCAACAAGAGTTAACCGAGTTCCATGAGGTTAAGGTATCATTCACCCCACATCTCGTACCTGTTATTAGAGGAATTTTAACTACAAGTCATAGTTTTAGATTGGACGATGAATTAAACATAAATGGTGAAGAACTTAATAAGATTTACAAGAAGGAATACTCAAACGAACCATTTGTGAAGGTTCTTGAAGTGGGAGAGATTCCTCGCTTAAGTTCGGTTAGAGGATCCAATTACGCTCATATTGGTGGGTTTGAAATTGATGAGACTGGAAGAATAGTGGTTATTTCAGCTATTGATAATCTTGTCAAAGGAGCATCAGGTCAAGCCATTCAAAATATGAATTTAATCGCTGGATTTAAAGAAAATGAATCAATCAACCATTTTGGACTACACCCATAAAAAAATAGGAGAGGATTATGATGAAAACTTTAATAATGTACTATTCAAAAAGTGGTAACACAGAAACCGTTGCAAAAACGTTATCCAATGAGTTATCAACGGATTTAATTAAAATTGAAGATAACAAAAAAAGAGATGGATTGTTCTCTATGTCAAGATCAGTAAAAGATGCACTTCGAGAAGCCAAAACTAAAATATCTCCAGAAAAATTGGATTTGGATGATTACGATTTAATCTATATTGGAACACCAGTATGGGCAGGTAAACCAACACCAGCAATTATAACAGCTATTGATACCTACGATTTTAAAGGAAAAAATGTCATTCTCTTTGCAACAATGAAAAAAAGTGGAGATGAAAAAACCATTGCAAAAATGAAAGAGAAAATTCAAGTTCAAGGAGCCAAAGTTATAAACTCCTTTGCAATTAAAGTTCCAAATCAAAACGGGAACGGTATTAAAGACTATACAATTGGTATAATTAAAAACTTATCCTTAAAATAGAAAAAATTAGAGGTTCTTAAAATATCAAAAAAAGGTACAAATCATGAAAACATTAATATTATACTACTCGGGAACTGGTAAAACAGAAATCGTTGCAAAAACATTATCTTCACAACTATCTGGAGATTTACTTAAAGTCACAGATCATAAAGAAAGAAACAGTTTTAAATCAAGAATAAGATCAGCAATAGACGCATTCAGAGAAAATAAAACTAAAATAAGTCCAAAAAAATTGGATTTAGATGATTATGACTTAATCTATGTAGGAACACCAGTTTGGATGACTAATCCTGTACCTGCAATTATAACAGCTATTGATACCTACAATTTCAAGGGAAAAAATATCGTTCTCTTTGCAACAATGAAAAATGTAGGAGGGAATAAAGCCATCAAAAGAATGGATGAAAAATTCCAATCACGAGGAGCTCGAGTTATAAATTCATTTACAATAAAAACCCAAGACAAAAACACCTCCCAAATCACTGGTGATACATTAAGTGTAATCCGCCTCTTAAACTTAAATTCAAACCTTTAAAACAAGAGAATGGAAATAAGTTGGGAACAAGAGTAAATCTTTCTAAGTTCATTGTCACACGTTCGATTGACTATCAAAGATATTTGGTACCGTGAACGGCTCACGGTGCTTGATAAAATTCTTAGCCTTCTATTTTTTGAAAAGTTAGTCATATCACTTTCTCTTGCCTTATCTTTAGGGACGCTATAAAAGATAATTGAATTTTCCATCATGGCTTCTCACTCAATTACTTGACTTTAGAGTTTTTGGATGAGAAAAATCACATACAACTTTGGACTGAAACAATAATATTAATATTGTAAAAAATTCAAATATGATTTCTACAGAGTATTTTTTTATAATTTTCAGAGTATTTAAGTTTTTATGTTCGTCTTTTTTAGTATTTTTTTTGTATGAAGAGTCGTGGGCAAAAATCAAATTTTTAAAGATTTTTAGTGAAACGACTTTTGACCATGACTCATGAAACTTGTGTTTGTTTTAAAAAGCTTTATTTTGTGTTTTCATGTTTTTTTATAGTTTGTTTATTTCTTTTTTTAAGGGTTTATTTGAAGTTATAAAGATAGAGAGAGAGAGTAAATGATCCATTTCTGTAGTTTTTAATTTTACTTTTGTCATGATGGTTAGATACACATTTTGCATATTATGTGTCGAAACATTTTTAGCCTCCTATTTTTTGATAGGTGGACAAGAATCTAAATTTTAAAACCAAAAAAAAAAAAAACCAAAAAATGTTTTTTCAACTTAGAAGAATTTATTCTTTGTTTGTTACTGAAAGTAACTTAGGAGAGTTTCACTCTCCGTTATTCACGAAGTGAATTTAGGAAAACTTAAATGCTTAATGTTAGAAACAGAGAATCAAAGACTCTCTTAAATTCATTTCATGAATAAATCTTTGATTTTCTTAAATTCATTTTCCGCTTAAATTTAAAGTATAATGTGGCTGTAGCACAATTTTTTCTATTTTTAATATAAATTTCTTGAAATTTATGACTATTTTTTTGTGTATTAAAAAATAATGAATTTTTTTTTTGATGGATTTTTTATTGTTCTATCATTATTGTTTCATTAAATTGTTGGTATTATAGTATTCCTTATATTTTTTAGTTTTTATTTATATGTTTAATTAGCTAAAAATTGCGTTTAGAAGATGTTATATAAATAGTTTGCTATAAAAAGAGGGTGTAAAAAAGTGTGGAGTTTTTCATAAAAATCAGCATTTACTTATAAAGAAAATGTGAAAAATTGAAAAAACTCCACAAAACTTTACACCCTCTATAAAAATGTTTGTAGTGAGTTTTCTATGGTTTTTTTCTCTTCTATGATTTTTTTTCTTTTTTTAATTTTGCATATTTGTTGCAAGTATAATTGATTGCATGTAAATCTTTTTTTCATTATTATAGAGTTTAATCTTCTTTGGTTTAGTTGTTTAGCATTTAAATTCATGACCAAAAGTGTGTTCTACCATTCCCATTCGTCTGGAATATATGGTTTGTGAATTATTTAAGTCCATTTTATCTATTATCCTTTCCTGTTCTTCGTTAAATTTATCTTATGTCCTTTTATATCTGTTTTTTCCAGCATATTCTTCTTTATATTGGTATTGAAGGCATTTTGTAGTGTAGTATATGTCTTTTTTCTTTTTGTTTGTCCTTGATGAGTTAATAAATGGTTTTATTATTAGTAATCATAGCATTCTTTCTATTTTGTATAAAACCATTAATCTCGTTTTCTTCACAATATTTTGTATTTTTGTCGTTACTATATCCATTGTCTTCTAAGACCTGACAGTCATTTGGAAGACCTTCTACATTTTTATTTGCCAGTTCATACATAAGTATGAATTGATTATGATCATTAACATCACCTAACATCTGTTGCGATTATAAAAATGATTTCCGTCCACTGCATGTTGAACATTATAATGAAAAATAGTTTTTCCATCTATTTTCATTAATTTAGATTCTTTATCTGTATTGCTGATTGTTTTTTCCTTTCTATCCTTTGATTCTTGTTTTGCTTCTTTAATTTTTTTTCTGGAGGATTTCCTTTAATTTCAAAGTTTTGTTCTTTTTTTTAGATCTTCATGAACTTGTTTTTTAATATAGGGTGTTAGATTTTGAGCAAAAATCGAAGCATTGTCGAACCTCTTCTGTTATATTTTAAGGTTGTAAATATCTTGTTTTCTAAAAGTACATTTTTATATTGAAGTTTAAACTAAAATATTTGATTTTAAGTTTTAATATGATTAATAAATGAATAAATAAGCTTTGCTGAACATACGAAAAATAACTCTCATTAAAACACTTTAAAATAAAATTTAAATATTAAATCAGGTTCATTTAATGTTTTTAAAGTTTATTAAACTATATTTATAACATTAATAAGAAAATAATGATTATTATTAGAATATAATCTTTAAAAAATTGTTTAAGATTTGTTAAAAAATTACAAGATTTACAAATTCATTTATTTAAATTTAAAAACTAATATTGAACTTATTTTAATTTTCACGATTAAATATTGTGTACTTTTAGACTCCAATATATTTGAGCCATGTTACATCATGAAATAAGCATGGAAAATGCTCGAAAATTCACTCAATTTCTAACATCCTATATGATTAACACTAGTTCGGGAAGCACAAGCGTTAAGAAGATGACAAACAATAGTTCTATCACTATACACCACATTAGAGGCTGAATTCAACCCTAACAAATCTTCAACCACATTCACCGAAAGACTTAATACATCATCATTCAATAATAAACTACGTGGGTTGTTTTTTCGTTTCGTCATATTATATAATACAACCCACACAATTATAATACATTTATGAACTACTGATAATGGTATGAACATTTATCTATTATATACTTATCTACGTTATATCGGTAACGTACAATAAAATAGTCGTATGATAAGAATTTCAATAGAAACAACTTTATAAATGGTTTCCATTATAATAACTATGTTGAATATAAATTAATTATCAATGTTAGGTGACTGTCATGAGCAATATTAAAGATGTAAGTTTAGCAAGTGAAGGTGTTAAGAAGATTGAATGGGTTCAAAAGCATATGCCTGTTCTTGAAACAATTAAAAAACAGTTTGAAGAAGAAAAACCTTTTGAAGGGATTACCATAGGTTCTTGCCTACATCTAGAACCAAAAACCATTAACTTAGGATTGACTTTAAAGGCTGGAGGAGCAGAAGTTGTTATGACTGGCTGTAATCCACTTTCCACCCATGATGATGCGGTTGCAGGTGGAGTAGAACTAGGTCTAAATATACATGGATGGAGAGGGCAAAATGACGAAGAGTACTATCAAACAATAAATGAAGTTCTTGACTACAAGCCAGATATTATTATCGATGATGGTGCTGACATGATATTGGTTCTTCATCAAAAAAGAAAAGAATTACTAAAAAAAGTTAAAGGGGCATGTGAAGAAACAACCACGGGTGTTCACAGATTAAAAGCTATGAACAATGATGGAGCATTAAAAATTCCAGTTATAGCTGTTAATGACGCTTACACTAAATATCTTTTTGATAATAGATATGGAACTGGGCAGTCCACCTTTGATGCGATTATGGGAACAAGTAACTTATTAATAGCTGGTAAAACCGTTGTTGTTTGTGGTTATGGATGGTGTGGTAGAGGTATTGCAACAAGAGCCAATGGTTTGGGAGCCAACGTAATCGTCACTGAAGTCAATGTTATTAGAGCACTAGAAGCAAGAATGGATGGATACAGGGTAATGAAAGTTAATGATGCCGTTAAGTATGCGGATTTATTAATTACAGCAACTGGAAATATCAACGTTGTAAGTGGAGACGCTTTTAAATATATGAAAGATGGTTGTATACTATCCAACTCTGGACATTTTAATGTAGAAATTAACAGGCATGACTTAGAATCTATTTCAACATCTGTTAAAGAAGTAAGAGATAGTATCGAAGAATTTAGTTTAAAAGATGGGAGAAAAATTTATCTACTTGCCGATGGACGGTTAGTTAATCTATCTGCCAAAAGAGGTCAGGGCCATCCCGCCGAAATAATGGATTTAAGTTTTGCTTCTCAAGCGTTCTCTACTAAATATATTCATGAAAACGATCTTAATATTGGTGTAATGAAAGCTCCTGATGAACTTGATTATGAAATAGCCGAGTTAAAATTAAAAGCCATGGATATTGAAATCGATAGTTTAAGTGATCGTCAAAAACTTTATCTTGCAGATTGGCAAGAAGGAACATGAAAATTGAATTTTAACAACACAACGATTTTGTAAAATTAAATTTTTTTAAATTTAAATATTAATTAAACGCTTTATCGGGTTTATATTTCTCTTAAAAACGTTTTATTTTTATGGTTACCACTTCAATTAAATCTTTTAAAATGAGGTTGTTAATAAACAACCCGTTGTATAGGAAAAATAATTTTAGAAAATTTATTTATACTAAAATAAACAATTCATTCTTATGAAACCAAAAATAGAAGTTACAGAAAAAGACACACTCCAAAGTCTATTTGCCAAATGTGGTGGACTCGGATTAGAACATCACAATGACCTTGAAAATATCATAAAAGATAAAGATCCCAATTTTGATATCGAAAATGGAACTATAAATTGGGGCGAAGGTTTAAAATTTAATTTTCAGCTTTTAGGTACGTTATCTCTTAAAAATGATAAATGGTATTGGGCTTGGGATAATCAAGATATTGGATTTTCAGAGAAGATAATTGAAGACTCAAAGAAAGTTAAAAAAATCGGTGAAGAATATAACATAAGTCACTTTAAAGAGAACATGTTTCAAGCATCTTTACATGAAGCCCATATAATAGCTATGACGATTACGGGATTATTTAAAGACGATGGTTACTATGTTATGGATTTTGAAGGATTATTATTCTTTATAACTCTTAAATCAGATAAGATTCCTCATGAGAAGACCGTTGAAAGATTTTTATATAACTACAACACATTCCAAAAGGAATTCGATGTTAACCCTCGTTTAGCATTAGAAGGATATGGAAAATTAAACGGTTACGAGTATAAAGAAAGAGAAGAGTTTTCAGTTGTTGTAATCGGTCAATCAAGGATTATTGTTGGATTTAATGAAAAAGAAACAATCACTCATATTCAAACGATGTTTGAAAATTAATGGTCGTTAAGATAACGAACTTATTGATCAATTCTTAAGTCAACATGACAAACAAAAATAATTGGATAAATCATGGCTTCAGTATTATTTATTAATCCAATGTCCAATGAAAGCCAAAAAATTCTTAAAGAAAACGTTGACCTGGATTCTATCTTTGAATACAATCAAGAATTAGTGGACACTCTAAGTCATATAGGAGAAGGAATTCTTGATGATGAGAGAAAATTTCCAAATAGTTATGGGAAACTAGTTTTAAAAAGAATTGAATGGTATTTTAGAGAAAAGAATGATAAGGACTTTAAAACATCAGAATATTCCTACTTCTTTAATGAATCTATAAATAGCTTTGATGTTATCGCCTTTCATTTGTGTTCTCAAGCTATTGCATTCAAATATAATCTCAGTTCAAGAGAAACTAAACTGTTTTTAGAATCAGAGCAGAGAATCATAGAAGAAAGGCTCTCAAGAGTAAGTAACGAAATCATAGAAAACCTTATAAATGAAACGTTGAATGAGTTGCTCAGTAATTTCACTTATCTTAATTGGAATGATATTTTACCGTTGATCAGGTCCAAAAAGATATCATTAAAGAATTTACTTCTATATAAAGGCGAAATCATACTCGATGAAGATGAGTTTGAAGAGAAATATTATACTGAAATGGAGGATTGGCCCCATCGTAGAATTGAAATGGCTTTTAATAGATTAGTTGGTCATAAAACCAAAGAATTAATTTTAACCCAGCTTATCATTGAAAACACTGAAGAATATTTAAAAAACATAAAAGAAAAATTACAAAGAATTCAAATACATCCTTCAATTGAAAAGTTATCGAATGAAATAGCTGAACTTCTAGATAGACTCAACGATAAGTACAGTAAATTTTACGGTGAAGGAGGAATTTTTGGTGGTGACGAAGAGATCGGTACTTTAAATAAAAACGCTTTTCCTCCATGTGTTAACAACACTATAGAAGGTGTTAAATCAGGAAATAGGAACGATGCTATCGTATTATTTTTAACATCGTTTATATCCTATGGTAGACTAAATCCCCAAGTTTTTAGAAGAGATACCACCACAAAAATCTCTGATTTTGACCCTGATTTAAAAATAACAACAGAAGAAATATTACCAATTATTCATGAAGCCGCCAACAATGCAGTCCCACCACTTTTCGAAGATCAGCCACAAGAAAAGATCAATATTGTCTCAAAACTTGGTTTTGGAATGCATGATGATATCAAAATCGAAAATGAAGGCCAAACCAAATGGTATACCCCAATGAGTTGTGATAAAGTCAAATTACATTTAACAAATCTATGTAAGCCAGACAAGGTATGTAAAAAAATTGGAAATCCTTTATCCTACTACTCATATAAGAAGTGGTTAATCAAAAACAAGAATAAAGAGGATGATGAATAGTTCAATCAAAACCCAACGAGGCAATATTTTAAAAAAAAAAGATTTCAACTCAGAGAACACGACCAACGATCGGTTAATTAGTATGGGAGAGTATAACAGCCATTTTACGATCACTCATTAGACATAGATTTAACCCAATCAAAGTATTCATCAATATTTCTATACATGATTTTAGAGTCTATAGCCTTAGCCATGTCCTTTTGTTAGAAAATTGGTCCAATAATCATCAAAAACATTTTCACCAACTTTAGAAAAAGATCCTTCTCCTTCTTTTAATTTCTGAATATTTTTTATAGAACCAATATTTTTAGTGTTACCACTACCTGGACGATCAGAGGCAATTTTCCATTTTTCTTGTAATAATATAAAATCAAAGTTTTTCATCACTGAAACTATGGTTTCTAACTCGTTTATATTGTAAGTTTCATATTCATCAGAAATATCCTCGGATCGTTGATAAATAATTCCTAAAACAAAATGTGCGGAATAATCGTTATAAGGAAAAAAGTTATATTCTTACTATTTTCTCTATCCCTAAAATATCCTGTAAAAGACCCTAATGTGAACCCATTACTGAATTAGAATCTTTAATGTATGTCGTTTTAATATCAACAGCTATTTTTTCATTGTCTTTCGAGATGAAAGTGATATCAGGATAATGGTTCTGATGTTTTGATGGAATGATTTTATAATTTTGCTCTTTCGCAAAATTTGCAATAACTGGAAACAGTAACAATTCAATTATTTTTGAAATAACTTTCGTATCCATAGATACAGTGTATACATTCCTATATACATCAATGAATCCTTTTATAATCCATTCATCCTCTTCAGTCGATATAACTCTTTTAAATTTGTTTGATGACATTTTTTTTATTCCTCTTAGTGCTATTAATGAACGATCGATAAATGTATCATTTGCCAATGTATAAAATTTCTTTTGAGTTCTTGTTTTTAGATAAAACATATTTATAACGTCCAAAATTTTTTACATCAACATTTCTTTTATACGACTCCAAGATCTCTTTAAGCTCATTTTTCTGAAGGTATTCCATCGTTTCTATATGATACTACAATAATACTATCTTCAAAACTTTTAAATAACCTATCAAAAGCTTTATAAATTTGTTTTTTATCATTCCAAACATTTTTCTGGTTTTAAACGATTATGTTTAGATCTGTAATCTATATACCTTTCCCAACTATCATAAAAAGTTAATCCTTCTAAGAAGTGATAAAACCCATAATAGTCCACGTGAGTTCCTTTATTTGAGATATAAGGTGTGTCAATATAAACCAAATCAAAGCCATTCTTTATAGTTAAAGCGTCACAGTTCATTGATCTATTAATATAAGAATTAGAAAATACTGCGTTATTTGCTTCATTAACAAATTTAATAAACAGCTCCTCAAATGGTTTATCCCATGTTTTTTTGTTTCCAAAAGACCTTTTAACATTAGACGTCCTCATATACAAATTTTTTCTATGAAAAAGATTGTAAGGTCTCTTTATTATACATGACTGACATAGTGCAAAAAATGCAATGGAAAATTTATAAACGTTGGTAATAGAATTTATGTTGATGATTACATGATCAATCCATTGGTTTTCAGAATCTGTAAAATAGATATCTCTAAAGTTATCTTGAACCGTTGTTGGATATTCTCTATTTTCATCTTTTTTTAAAATAAAGTCTAAATCATTATCATCCAACATGACGTTATCATTTTCAATTAAAGCCTTTCCAAAATAATAGTTAAATGATAAAAAATCGTTAGAAGTAACTTGTTTGTCCATAGACTTTAATTTATAAGCTATTGAACCAGTACCACCAAAAGCATCTAAACATGAGGTGAAATCTAAATTAGCTATTTCAGAACCTAACCAATCGCATAATTTTAATTTACTTCCATTGTACCGAGTAGTTGGAAATTTTGCACCTGAATTTATCTCAACTTTTTCATTGAATAAACTTGATTGATATCCCATAAAATTAATAATTTTAAAGCATATCATGCTCCAAATATTATGAAAGTATCTAAAAGTCAGGAAATTCTCATCAAACATTATTACAATAGAGAATTTCTTTTAACTTAATTTTTCCTGTTTATTTATTACTTAATTATTAATTCTTATTGTTTTGATTATTACTGGTTTGGTGGTTTTTATTGTATTTTCATCTTGTTGGCTTTGG
>JAITEE010000030.1 GCA_031282205.1 Candidatus Methanovirga aequatorialis
TAAAAGTTCATTTTAAATTTAATTTAAATTAGTAATCATTGATAGTTTAGTAAATAAATTATTTTTATAATTATGTTTTTAAAAATAATCTTTAAATTATTAATAAAATAAAAAATAAAGCATTTTAAAAATAATAAAAATTTATTATAATTTCCAATATTTATTTGAATGATAAAAATTTAATTTTGCAATTCACTAAATTATGATGAAAATCATATATTTAGATGCATATATAATAATTAAAAAATTCATCCACACAAATTCAGAAGGAAATTAGCTACAAATGCAATTGATAAAGACATGCCAATAGAACAAGTCCAAAAACTATTGAGACATGTTCAAATAGATACAACAATGCAACAGCAAATCAAAAATAATGTAAAAATAGCTAAGAATAAATCTGGATAATAGGACTACATATGGGAGCGGGTAATCAAAAACTTTAGGTAATCAAAAACTTTATATAGTAACTGCTTAAAAGTAGTAAGTGTGAGTTTCATAAAACACCCGTATTTACAGGATATTTTTGAAAAACACCCAACTATACAACTAATTATAACGTGAGAACATGGAATGTCGTATGTGTGGATATGAGTTTGATGAAAGAACTGGTAAAAACTGCCAACATTGCGGAAAAAGTAACTGCACAACTGTTCACTGTCCTAACTGTGGTTATGGAAACTCACCTGAGTATGAAAAGGAATTTGAAATTATAAAAACCTTAAAAAAGAAGTTAAGTTTTTAGATATGAAGTTAAACGAAAAATTGCAAATGGTACTTTTACCAATGGCTATTGTATCTGGTTTCATATTAAGTCAAAACTCTTTCATAGCTGATTTTTCAGGAAACCTCACTATTCTTTTTTTGTTATTGATGCTTTTTTCCTTGTTTATAAATATTCCTTTAAAAAACTTCAAAAATGAGTTTATAGATCCTAAATTTATCAAAGTGGCTCTTTTAATAAACTTTATATGGACTCCAATACTAAGTTACATTTTAGGCTATATTTTTTTAAATCAGCACATATACTTGTGGATTGGATTTATAATGCTTTTAGTAACTCCATGCACAGATTGGTATATAATGTTTACAGATTTAGCTAAAGGGAACCTAAAATTAAGTTTTTCAATTTTACCTTTAAATCTACTACTTCAGTTGATCCTGTTACCATTTTATCTTTTCTTGTTTACAGGGATTTTAAGTGGTTTTGATTTGAGTCTTTTAGTTGAAGATATTTTTTTGATCGTAGTTTTACCATTTATTTTATCTCAGGTTATAAAACACTTTGTTAATATAAATAACAAGCTATCAGACTATTTTGAATTGATAGCTATTGTTTCATTAGCTTTAGCTATTTTCACAATGTTTTCATCAAAAGGGAGTTTGTTGATTAACAATACATGGGTTTTCGTGATTTTACTTATTCCTTTTGCACTGTTTTTTGTAATAAATTTTATACTCACTCGTTTAGTGAAAATAGCCACTAATATGAATTATGAAGATTATGTAAGCCTATCTTTAACGACTTTAGCTCGTAATTCACCAATATCATTGGCTATTGCAGTCACTGCTTTTCCAAACCAGCCAATAATAGCTTTATCTCTTGTAATAGCTCCTTTAATAGAACTTCCTATTTTAACCATTGTTTCATATACACTTAGAAGGTTAAACTGAATTGAGGTTATGGGAGGTTTAGAAAATTAGCTTATCTTTTATTATTTCATGACCCTCGTTGATCAGCAGCTGTTTTTTAAGTTCTAATCCTAATCTAAAACCTGTTAAAAGTTTATTAGAGCCAATAACTCTATGGCATGGTATTGCAAAGGCTATTGGATTTTTATTTAAAGCATTTCCAACCGCTCTATATGCCTTGGAATTAACTGCATCGGCTATTTCTTTATATGTTCTCACTTCCCCATATGGTATTTTATATGTTTCAAACAGTACCTTCTTTTGAAATTTTGTTAGATTCAGTAGACTCAAATCAACGTTCTCTTTAAAATCTACTTCTTCACCATTTAAGAAATTATTTAACTTTGATCTTAGTTCATCACATTCGTTGGAGTCGTTTTTAAAATGGTCGTTTTCTAGAAATACTTT
Source organism: Candidatus Methanovirga aequatorialis (assembly GCA_031282205.1). GTDB lineage: Archaea > Methanobacteriota > Methanobacteria > Methanobacteriales > Methanobacteriaceae > Methanovirga > Methanovirga aequatorialis. Next base: position 2,101 of record JAITEE010000030.1, read on the forward strand.
TAGTAACTTACTCTCTTTACAAAGACAATTTACTTTCATACTTTCATCCGATATACTCTGCAGTTAACTAAACTTTATTCATCTTCATCGTATATAGCGTCCATTGGACAGACTTTTAAACACCTTTCACATTTATTACATCCATCTTTAATAATTATCTTCATGCCTTGCTTTTCTATTAATCCAAGGGGACAAGCTTTTGAGCAAATACCACATTTTCCACAATTAGCTTCATCAATTTTCAATGAATCACCAGAGACAACGACATATCTTATAAGATATTTTTTAACTGCATAATTAGTTTAAATCCTGATTTCGTGGTTATAAATCTTAAAAATGCCAGTATAGGTCTTAATAATCTTATTTTAAAGATAAATTCACCATCAAAATCTAAAATTTCTTTAGTAAAATCTGCCCCAACACTTAAATTGGCTTTATCATGAACGTTAGCTATTGTAAAAACGGTATTAATGCTTGTAAATGTGATAGCAGTAGTCACAGGACTATAAAAACCAAATATTAAATTTCCATTCAACCTTTCTAATTTAATAGATTTAATAAACACGACTAAGGGTTTAGATATTCCATGAACGTTATTTTTAATTGAAGGTAAAATTTTATTTAAAACATCGAGATCAATTGAAGACTTGTCTTTATCTTTAAGGCCGTTAATTTTTGAGATTTCCTTGTGATACATCTTAAAAAATACCCATCTAATTTCGATAGATAGATTAAAATCCTTTTTCTTTTTTTTTGATTTAATAGCTATTTTGATTCCAGTGATTAGAAATATTATAATTAAAAAAAAGAAAATGGCCATTAAAATAAATAGTACGTTTAAAATATTACCAATACCTATAAATTTCCATAGATTGGGGTTTTTAATAAAATTATTCTGTATCTACATCATCGATAGCTTCTGAATTATTGGCACCGCCAAAGTTAGCTAAAATTTCTTTTATTAAATCTGCTAAAACAAGACCTAAGTTTGTTATGATTTTGTTGGTTGTATCAATATCTGTTAAACTAAGAACTTGGACTAAATCGGAATCTCCTGGATTTTTGTTAATAACCACAATGGATACAGGTTCTATTCCTCCTCCACCACCAAAACATTCTCCACTATTATTCTTTCCATTTCCATTAACTCCAGCGAATCCAAAACCCACTTTCATAAAAGGAATTATTAATTTATCTTCTGTTTCAATAGGATCTCCAATAAAATTTCCTGCTTTAATTAAGTTTTTTAACTCTTCAATAGAGTCTTTAATTACATCTTCTCCCATATTATAATCACTCCAACTAAATTGATACATTTTTTTTATTTAGTACTGGTCGTGTACATGAAGCACCAATGGCTATTGTAGATAAATTATGAATCCATGATGAATTTGAAGGAGTGATTATCCCCAATGCACCTAAGACAATAAGTGAGGTGTTAATGGCAACAATGGTCTTAAAATTATTCTGGATTTTATTTAACATTCCTTCACTTAAAACTCTGAGTACAACAAGATCATTTAAGTCATCAGAAATTAAGGTAATATCTGCAACCTCTCTTGCTATGTCTGATGAATCTTTCATAGCGACTGAAACATCGGCAACGGATAAGGCTGGTGAGTCATTTATTCCATCACCAACCATGATAACTTTACTACCTTCTTTTTTAATGTCTTCAATTATTCTTGCCTTATCCTCTGGTAGTACCTGTGCCATGTATTCAAAAATACCTAACTCTTTTGAAACTGCTGCTGCTGCATTTTCACTATCTCCAGTTAACATAATAACGTTTTTGATCCCTAAAGCCTTTAACTTCTCAATAACATATTTGGCCTCTTCCCTGACGGGGTCTTCTATACATAAAATACCTTCTAACTTCCCATCAATGGCTAAAAATATTGTTGAATATTTATCCATGTTCTCATCGATGATCTCTTTATTTTCATCACTTAAAGGAATTTTTTCATCTTCAAAAATGAAATGTTTACTTCCAATCATTGTTTTTTGAGAACGGAACATTGTAGAAATTCCATGTGCCACAATATATTCTACTTCAGCATGTTCCTCTTCATGTTTAAGATTACATGCTTCAGCTTCATTCACAACGGCTCTTGCAACACTATGAGCGTAATGTTCCTCTAAACAAGCAGATATTCTTAATACGTCCTCCTTGGAATATTTTCCTAAGGATACCACCTTGACCAACTTTGGAATACTCTTAGTTAATGTCCCTGTTTTATCAAAAACGATAGTATCTGCTTCAACATAATATTCAATGAATTTACCACCTTTAATCATTATTTTATTCTTACTCGCTTCTTCCATTGCGGATATTACAGAAATAGGAGTTGATAATTTAATTGCACAAGAGTAGTCAACTAAAAGCACTGAAAGAGCTTTCATAGGGTTTCTTGTTAAAATATAAATTAGAGCTGTAGCTATTAAACTTAAAGGAACTATAGAATCGGCTAAATTCTCAGATTTACTTTGTATATTTGCTTTTAAAGCTTCTGATTCCTCAATTAATTGGATGATTTTATTTATTCTTGTTTGTTCATCAACGGCAGTTACAGAAACTATTATAGTTCCTTCTTCAACAACCGTTCCAGCATGGACCACGGTTCCCTTACCTTTATGAATAGATAAAGGCTCACCTGTCATGGATGATTCATTTATCATTCCATCACCAGATGAGATAAAACCATCAACGGGTATCATACCACCAGACCTTACTTTAATTAAATCTCCTTCATTAATTTCTTTAAAAGGAACAGCTACCTCTTCACCAGATTCATTAACCTTCCACACAGTATCTATATTAACAGCTAAACTATTTTGGAGCGTATTCTTAGTTCTCTTTATTGTGTACTCTTCTAAAACATCGGATATTGAAAGTAAGAATATAATAGAACCAGCAGAATTGTAGGACTTCATATATATGGATCCACCAATTGCAAGAGCATCTAAAACAGTGACATTAATCTTCCAATTGTTAAAAGATTTTAACCCAGCTATAATAAATGGAATCGACTTATAAACAGCATTTACATTCTTTAAAGGGATAGGAACGAAAATATCAAATAATATCCTTCCAATGACCATATTTGAAAGCTTTAAGAAAAACTCATTCTCCAGCTGCTTTAATGAATTTTCATCGCTCGTATCATCAACTTCAAATATATCCTCTTCTTTGAGATTGCTTATAAAATCAAGAACTTTGTTCTTGTTATTACTGATTGCGTTATCTTTATAATCATGATTAAAAGATATAAATATGCTACCATTGATATGTGAAGTAATAACACTTTCAACACACTTTTTTTCTAAGATTAGCTCAGCGATACCATATCCCTCTTTTTCAGTAAATGTATATCTGCCTGATCTAAGTCTAAGCCTATTTCCTTTATTATAAACTATTTTATACCACATAGTATCCATCAGATTTGACTAAAGTAAGTTAATATCATATAATTAAATTAAAAATCATCCGATTAATGGATTTTTAATTATATGATATTAAGAATTTTATAAAGTTAAGATTGTAGGTTACAACGTCACTAAAATGACCATAGTATTATCGTTCATTAATTTCCATATAATAAGTGAAATTGATACAGTTAACATTGCTTTTTGATAATTCTAAATAAAGACCTAAATCAGCGGTAATAACACCATAATTATTTTTCTTTGAGATTTCCTTTATTCCAATATCGGCAACACCAAAGATTTCAAAATTATTGTCTTCAACTAAGGTTTCTATATCAATGAAGTCTTCATCTAAAATTTTTCGATCAATCAAAATTTTAAATCTTTCAAACAATTTTTTCTATAATAACCATGATTATTTAAATTACTAAACTCTGCTAAAATATGGGATGTCGTCTTTATGTTAGAGTAGTTTTTCAAAATATTGGTTAAAGTATCATGATCTTTTGCAGAGAATTTTTTAGTAGCTTTTATTTTTTTGATGGTGCTATGATCATTCCACCCTGCAAGAAGTAACACCATTAACTCGGTATCTACGATTATTTGATTTGTATTATGTATGAATTTTTGAACTTCATTCATTATAACCGTCCCATACTTTCATTTTTTTAACACTACCGTCGTCAATGTTTATAATGAAAGTTTTGTAGTGACGTTTAGTTGGTTTAGGAGTATTAATGCCAGCAGTGGCGGCTTCCATAAGAGTAAGAGCTCTATGTTCATCCCATCCTAAGGTTATGATAAAATATCTACCATCCTCATCGATCTCAAATTCTTCGATTCTTAGGCGACTTACATCTTCACAATCATAAATTTCACAAAAAATTTTTTTGCTTTTTCAACTGCTTCTTTAGAATCTATCATAACGATCACTTATAGAGTCGTCTAGCAATCAAATATTTGAATTTTATTATCATGAGGCAGTAGCATCTCCATCTTAAATCTTTTTTATCCTCTTTTAATTCTGTTTTCCAGTGTTGAGCTTGATTTTTGCATACACCGTTGAACCTAAGAATTGATACTTGAAATTCATCTATGACTGAAACAATTCAGATTCTCAGCCATGATATTCTTTCAAATCTATGATAAAAAAGAACATGATAGTCATTATTTAAGTAAAATAAATGATATAATTCCAACAGTTTTTAAACAGAAAAAATGAAATTATTCATCACTTTTTCCTTTAAATTCTTCAATCATGTCCTTTAAAGATTTTTCTAAACTTTTTTTTCCACTTTCTACTCCTTCAACAATATCCTCATATCTTACATATTTTTCTAATTTAATTGCCTTCTCACCAATTCCAGATAGTCTAAATTTCTGTTCACTATCCCCTATTGAAATAGAAAATTCTTCTCTTTTAAGATCATCTTTAAATTCTAAAGCCTTATTTTTTAATTTTTCAACTAAATCTTCCATATTATCACAACTATTTTATTCTAACTAAACAAACTATTCTAAACTAACCATATTTTATAAACGTTGTTATAACTCAGTAAAATTATAATTATTACAACCATATTATATTGAACGTTATTGTTAATATACTTTTTTATTTAGAGAGGGTGTAAATTTTTGTGGAGTTTTTTTAATTTTTCACATTTTCTTTTATAAGTAAATGTTGATTTTTATGAAAAACTCCACATTTTTTGACACTCTCTATTTAGATAACAGATAAAAAGTAGTAACATGTTAAAAAATACGGATTTGTGATTTCCTATGAAAGAGATTATTAAACATATAATTGAAGAAGATATCGGTTTTGAAGATATTACAACAAATTTTTTAATAGACAAAGATAAAATAACTAAATCCACCATAACATCCAAAGAAAATGGTATAATAGCAGGTGTTGAAATAGCCAAGGAAATTTTTTCATATTACAATCTGGATATAGTTGTTTTAAAAGATGATGGAGATGGAGTATCGATTGATGATACCATCATGGAAATTGAAGGCAATGCTCATCTAATTTTAAAGTTAGAAAGAACCGTTTTAAATATTCTAATGAGAATGAGTGGAATAGCCACCATCACAAATCAACTGGTTATGAAAGTTAATGAAAACGCTGAAAAAGAAATTACAATTGCTGGAACAAGAAAAACCTTACCAGGACTCGGTTTCCTTGATAAAAGAGCTATTAAACTTGGTGGAGGCGATAGTCATAGATTTTCTTTAGATGATCTTGTCTTAATTAAAGACAATCATATAGCCATCGTAGGTTCTTTAGAAAAAGCCATTGAACTTGCCAAGAAAAATGTTAGTTTTACAAAGAAAATAGAGGTCGAAGTTGAAGATTGGAAAGATGGGCTGAAGGCCGCTGAATTAGGTGCAGACATTATAATGCTGGACAACATGAACATCGATGAAATCACCAAAACAATCGCCATTTTAGAGGAAAAAAATCTTAGAGATAAGGTGACAGTCGAGGTTTCAGGTGGAATAAATCCCGAAAATATCGTTTCCTATGGGAAAACCAATGTAGACGTTATTTCATTGGGATCCATCACACATTCTGTAAAAAGTTTGGATTTAAGTTTGAATATTGAATAAAACATATCTCATTTATCTTAAAATCCAAATATATAACAATCAGAGTAGAAGTGATATATCTAAAGTCTTAAATCAATGGGTGAATAGAAGTGATGAATAAAACCAAGGAATCATTGGATAAAATAGGAATTAAATCATTTAAAAATGTCCAATCAAAGAAAAAATTTGAGGATGGTGGACAGTATAGAATTGAAGTTCCTGGAATTCAAGACCCAATCGTGATGTCCTCTTTAATATCAGCTATAGAAGAACAAGACCTTATAATTCATCGTGTGACTCAAACAAAAGGAATAATGCTTTTATCAGATGATGAAATACTTGAAATGGTTGACTTAGCCATTGAAAATAGGGTAGAATTATTTCTAAGTGTGGGTCCAAGAGCGACCTATGATACAAGTGCCACAGCTCAAACAAAAGAAGGGTCAAGAATAGCTTACAGACTTAGAGGATATAATAATTTAGTCTATGCTATTGAAGACGTTGAAAGAGCTATTTCATTAGGAACAAGAGGAATACTTCTTTATGATGAAGGATTATTATATTCCTTAAATGAATTAAGAAAAATAGGTGATATACCTTCTGATGTTCATTTCAAAGTATCGGCACATACTGGTCACGGGAATCCAGCATCAGCTATTCTTTTAGAACAATTAGGGGCCGATTCATTTAATCCTGTTAGAGATCTCTCGATGACCATGCTATCCAACCTCCGTCAAAACATAGATATTCCATTGGATGTTCATACAGAAAACCCAAAATCTTCAGGTGGATTCATACGCCACTATGAAGTTCCAGAAATTATTAAAGTAGCCTCTCCAGTTTATCTTAAAACAGGTGGTTCAGTTGCCCAAGCCCATAACTGGGAAACTTCATCCGATTCGGCAAAACAACGAGCAAAACAAGTTGGACTTGTCCTAAGAATGATTAACAAATATTATGAAGACGCTAAAATATCCAAAAAAACATCAAAAGATTTAGCTATTCCAAAAAAAATTTAATTCAAGATATTCTCAGCTATCCCAACTGATTCATCTCGTTTAATAGCTAAATCAGATAAAGATGTTTATTTTAGTGGTTGATGGTGTTAAATTTGTACTCAAAATATTTAATATATGAAATATAATAATACAATAAAGGAAGATATTAATTAAACACCGAAATGAAGTGGTAATATGGATAGAAAACAAATAGCTATTGATTTTGCCAAGTCTTTAAATCATCCAGAAATTGAAAAAATTATTCTATTTGGTTCTGTGGCTCGTGGTGATGATAGCGAAGAATCAGATATTGATATCATTATTCTAACAAGATCCATAAACGATGAAATTAAAATTAGTGATGATGTTTATACCAAAGTTATGGATATTCTTCTTAGCTTAGGAGAACGAATTTCTCTTAAAATAATACCTCAAAAACATTACTACACTCATAAAAATTTCCCTTTTTATACTAATGTAGAAAAAGAGGAGATAATAATTGGTTAATAAACTATAACAGATACAAAATTGTGAAATATCAGCTGAAACATTTAAAAGCCCAGTAGAACCATTACAAGGTCAACGTATTAAACCATAACCAGCAATAAAAGAACTTAATGAATATTATATTAAATCATGTTTATTCTGAACAGACTAAAAAAAATGATTATAAAAGACTTGAAAAAATATGTAGAAAAGCCTAAAAATGTCGAAAAAGTATGAAAAAGCCAATAAAAAGAAACTTGGAGAAATATTAGAAATAGTTTATAAAGAACTTTTAAAGCCATTAGAAAGCATTATTTAAAGAAGAAAATACAATATAGTAGTCATATTAGATAATTATCCTGTTCATCATGGGATAACTTTGAAAGAATCTTGTAAAATATCTTAATATAACTCTTATATCATTTACATCCATATTTTCCTAAATTAAGTCCCATTGAACAGGTTTAGAGAACTATAAAAAGAGAATTATCCTCAGAATTTATTGTAAATGAAAAATTTTTAATAGAAAACTTTGAAAAATTATTTTATGAAAATATCGATAAAAAATCGTATACAGAAAAATGGATTTATAAATTTATAATTGATAAAAATAACGATTCATTAATTGCTGATATGTGTGAATGTGCAGAGTTACTAGTGTAAAAACAAATTTTTGCATTGATTTAGGGTGTAAAAAAGTTGGAGTTTTTCATAAAAATCAACACTTAATTATAAAGAAAACGTCAAAAATTGAAAAAATTCCACAAAATTTTACAGTCTCATCAATACAAACATATTAACTTGACAGCATTGGTGTAAAACTAATATTAATGGGACTTTAAATTTGAGTGGTGTTAATGAGTTTATTGGAATATAACATTTCTCCTTTTCTTAAATCATTTATATAAGTTTTATAAAATTTTAAAAACATTTATATAACTAATCATATAAATTATATAGTATGAAAGATGGTAGTCAAAACAAAAATATTATTGGAGATTATTTGATTTATGACAATAAAACTCCAAGGATGTGGGCAATAGTTATAATGCCTATTGAAATTAGGGTTGATAATGCTCATGGTTTTGTTCATATTCATTTTTCTCACAGAGGTATTCATCATAAGATTAATAAAACTGATTTTGATGAAATTTATGAAATTATTGTTCGTCACATTGAAATTAACAAAATCATTGATAAAAAGAAATTATGGGAGGAATTATTATGACTGCAATTAGAATGGTTAGAAAAATTAAGGGAAAAGAGAAAGTTAAAGAATTTGAAGATAAATATAAAAATCTTCAAAATCTTCAAATGATTCTTGAAAGTGAGCAAGGAAATATGTTACATCAATTAGATTTAGAAAATTGGGAACATTATCTTGAAAATCCTGATGAATACTTAGAGGAGGGAAAAACTATTTTTGTTGAAGGGATTAACTTAGGGGAATTAGAACTTGATTTAATGCACAATATTAAAAATAAACAACCTAATTCTGTTAGTGAATTAGCAAGAATGGTTAATAGAGAAGCTGGAGCTATTTCTAATAAGGTTAATTCTCTTGCAAAAAATGGATTAATAAGCTTTAAACATGGTAGTAAAAATAGAAAAATTCCTATTCTTGAATATGATAAGTTAGAAATTGGATTTTAGCTATTGGTGAAATAAATGATTGAATCCACTTTAAATGGGGAAAGTAAGAATCTTGTTAAAGAAAACATAGAAAAACTAAAAGAACTTTTCCCAGAAATCTTAACAGAAGACAAAATAGACTTCCAAAAACTAAAGACAATTCTAAGTGAAGAGGACGAATTAGAAGAAAATAAAGAAAGATACAACTTCACCTGGAACGGAAAGACAAAAACAATCCAAGAAACCCAAAAGCCATCAACTGGAACCTTAAGACCAGTGAAGAATGAGAATAAAGACTGGGATACAACTCAAAATCTTTATATTGAAGGGCAATGCTGTCAAGTTAATTTTTTTATTTTCCGTTGAGATGGTATTTTGCGTTTTTTGCTTTTGTTAGTCTTTGAAATTTTCTGTTAGGTTTTATTTGAACTAAATTCTTCTTTATTTTCTCTTTTAGTTTCTTGTAACGTTTTTTTGAATGTATGTATTGTGTTTGAATCTATTATTGTGTTTATGGAGTTTTTAATCAATGATACGCTTGTTTTCAAGTTAATTTTATAATGTTTTTTTTTATTTTCATCAATATCTCTTTCAACATCTTTTATTGTCTATTGTGCCAGATTATGGCCTATTATTTTTGAATAAAAGTCTTGTTCAATTGTTAGTCTTTTTTTAGTGGTTATTTTCTCGATCTCTAAACTATTTTTAAGTGCGTCGTATGACGTTTTTATTTTCCATCGTTTGTTATATAATTCTTTTATATCGTTAGTATTGAATTGTTCAATTGGTAAATTACTTATTAACCATTTTTCTTCGTCGGATTTCAGTATTATCCGTGTGACTCTTAGATTGAATTGTTTTATTTTTCTAAGTATCTTCTTTGAGATTTGGGTCTGTTATGTGGTTAATTCGGCTATTGGTAGCTTTAATGGTGACGGATTCATCATTGGATCAGATTACATCTGCTTCTTTGTAATAACTTTTTTTAAGTCTGAAAAGGAATTTTATGTTTAATTTTGATAGTATAGTTGAATAATTCTAATGATGCGTAGTATCTGTCGAATATTATTAGAGGATTTTTGTTTTTTTATTGCTTTTATTGAGTTTTCTATGTTTTTCATTGCTAATGTTTTTTCACTGACTTTGTACGGTTCTATATTCAAAGTCTATCATTATGTTATTCAAACAATCATATAATCCACTGGTTCGTGCTTTTATGGCTTGAATTTCACCTGTTTCACCAGTTTTTCCACCATATTCTCTTTTTAATTTTGATCCATGGTAAATCAAGTAAGCAACCATCAACAGCCAATATTAAATAATCATTCCAAGTTTTATAATCTCGAAATTCGTATATTTTGTCAATTAACCAATTATTCAAGTATTTTAATACTTGGGGGTTGATTTGCTGTCAGATAAGAGAATATACTTGTCTGCTAACTGGCTGAATTCCAAGAGAATTAGAATACTTATCTAATATCCACAGTAGTGTTATCAGAGCCACGAATAAGCATAAAAACGGATTATATTCGTGAAATTCATCTTAC
>JAITEE010000042.1 GCA_031282205.1 Candidatus Methanovirga aequatorialis
ATGTCTATCAATTATTAGTTCAATTATTTTTTATAAAAATTCTTTAAATTAAATTTAGGTAGATTATATGGAATATTAATATTTTATAAATTGACAAACTTTACCAAAATCATTATAAAAAAATTTAAAATCTTGCAACAATTATTTTTATTAAAAATTCATTTTTAAATTTAATTTGAATTAATGATCATTGATATTATCCACAAAGTAAATTTAGAAAAATTTATTCTTTGTTTGTTACTGAAAGTAACTTAGGAGAGTTTCACTCTCCGTTATTCACGAAGTGAATTTAGGAAAATTTATTTTCCGTTTTAATAAATAAACTATTTTATAATTTTATTTTTAAAAATAATCTTTAAATCATTAATAAAATAAAAAATAAAGTATTTTGAAGATAATTAAAATCTATTATAGTTTCAATATTTATTTAAATTCTAAACAATTTAATTTCGCAACTCACCATAATGTTATGTTAATAAAGTTAGGTAAGGTACTATAAGTACCAAAAATATTTTTTTTATAAACGTTTTAACACATCTTGATGTTGTTACATTCCTTGATTATATTTATTAATTCATCATTGTCGAATTGAGAGCGATTACTTGGATTAAATGGATCGTCGAAAACGTCTTCAATGGCTATTCGTTTTCTTTCTGCGAAAACCTTCTTTAGTGTATTTAGGAACTCTATCTGTCTTTCGTTGTAGTTATGATTTTTTATTATGTGTTCTGTGAATCTCTCTTCTATTAGTTTTTTAGGATCTTTTTCTCTTGTAATTTTAAATATTTTCCTTAAAAATATTATGAAGTCCGTTTCTTTCTGGATTTTGTTAATCGTTATTTCTGGATTTAATGAGGATAATTCTTTCTCCAACTGTAACAGTTCATTTGATCTTATACATTTTCCCTCTTTTAGTTTTTTAGCTATGGAGTTTGTTTGTAGAAGTAATTTGAAGTTTTCATCATCTGGAATCTCTTTGATTATCTCTTTTTCATTGTTTATCCTGTCTTTTACATTAGTATCTATTATTTCTTTTGGTCGTGATGTGAAATACTTCATCGTTGGAGCAACTTCAGTTACTAAAAATTCAACATCATCAAAGGTTAAATCATTCCAAAATTCTAATTGTAGAGCTTTAATAAGTTTTGCTTTGTTTTTATTCACTTGTTCCAGATTATCCTTGTCTAAGACGTTTTTTATCATGTAAGTTATCTCTTTTTTTATCTTTTGAATCCTTTCTTTATCCTTGTCCAACACAGGACTGAATAATTTTTCTGCCTTCAATATGAAGGAGGAGATGTTTGCATCCTCTCCAATCAAAGTGATCGTTAGCGGAGATACTTCTTCTATCAACTCTTCTGTGTGGTTTGATAGATCTTTACTTATCTTAAATTTGTCTACTATGGCCTTTTTTTCTCTCACTAAAAAGAAATCATCATCCAATTTATTAATGTCTTCTAAAATCTTACTACCTATTAATCTTTCCTGACTTTCATCTAAATCCTTTTCTAAAAGAGAAATCCTGTTGTTAAATATTTTGGTTAACGTACCAATCATTACTTCTTCTTCATCATCCTTTTTAAGGTTGTGAAACTCCACGTTGGAATGTCCCCCTATAACAAAGTCAAGTATTAAAAAATCATTTTTTTCTTTCTGGTAACCATTCAGGATGTTTACAAGATTTTAGATTCCTTGTTCCTCTTCCTAACATCTGCCAAAATTGTATATGTGAAAATATTGGTTTAACCATGACCAAATTACAAATTTCTGGAACATCGACTCCAGTATCCAACATGGATACCGAGAATACAATTCTTGGACTTGATTGCTTTTTAAATCTATCTATAGTGTGTTGGCTATGGGACATGTCGGAGATTATCACTTGGGCTTCACCACTTAAATCTGGAAACATCTCGTTCCAAATCTCCTTCAATCTTTTAGCGTGTCTTTTACTCGAACAGAAAAATATTGTTTTAGCAGGTTTGTTATCATCCGATCTATAACATCTTTCCATGAATTCCTTTAAAATAGTTTCGTTCGTGTCTTTATTTAAAAATATTTTATCGAATTGTGAACCAGTGACATCAAATTCATCAGGATCGACATCTTGTCTTCTTAAATCATCACGATCATATTTATTCAAATCATTTGGCTTAATTCCCTCATTCAAGACGTTGGAGTAAATTGGGATGGCATGGTAAGGTACTAAAACACCATCTGTTAAGGCTTGATCATAAGAGTATTCTACTGTTGCCTTTCCAAACAAATCCACTGTACTTTGTGTTTCTCTTTCACGAGGAGTGGCGGTTAATCCAATCTTAACACCATCAAAATACTTGAAAATCAGATTGTTTTTATCGTATATCGATCTATGTGCTTCATCAAAAACTATTAAATCAAAAAATCCTGGTGAAAATTTTTCAAATAGTCTTTATCTTCCACCCATAAGTGTTTGAACCGTTGAAACATATAGGCGACTGTTTTTATCAAAATTTTCTCTTAAATCCACTACAGGTTCATTTAAATACTTGTTAAAAGACTCTTTTGCTTGAATAACTAAACTAATTCGATCGGCTATAAAAAGAACATTTCTAACAATGTTTGCTCTATTTAAAAGGTCAATGATCGCCATTGCAACTCTTGTTTTACCAGTTCCAGTTGCCATTTCAATTAAAGCTGTTCTATAACATCTTCCAAAGTGTTCGTTTAAGTTCCTAACAATTTGAATACTACGACTCCTATCTACAATATTTTTATTAATCTTCATTGTGGCAGGATTTTGACGAGATTTATAAAGATTTCTTCTTCTCGTTAAATCGCCTTGTGAAAATGGACCACTGACTGGTCTTTCAACACCGTACTCATCAATGAATATCCATTTATAACCATTCGTTAAAAAAATAGGGATTTTTAATTGAGTCATCTTTCCTATTTCCAAGGAGTACGTTGTTGCTTGATTTCTTCCAACATCAGGATCCTTTGAATATCTTTTAGCTTCTATAATGGCCAATGGGTTTTCATATTCATCCAAGAGAAGATAATCTATAAATAAATCTATTCCTCTTTCAATTTTTCCATCAAAAAGTATATAATCCTTATTTTTAAAATCTGATTTAATTGGATTAACTTCCTCTTTAATATATTTACTATTCCAGCCTAAACTTTCTAATAAAGGATCTATATGTTTTTTCCTTGTTTCGTCTTCACCAACGTCGTGATCGTTACCCATGTTCTTTATTATATATGAAAAACTATTTAAGATTTTATTGTTGTGTTCCTTTAACTACAGTTTAAAAGAATCCATATTGTATGTATAAAAGTTAAGTTTACAAGTTTTAAATATTATAAAATTTTTATTTTTTTTAAAAAAATTACTTAAAAATAATTTATTTTATTAAATAAGTTTTATTTATAGATATTTTATTAAAATATCTATTTTAATTTATAAAATTTTAAAAAAAACAAATAAAAAACAAATTTTAAAAAAAAACGATTTCATGAAAAACTTAAATAATTTGGACTTGTTTTCCAAACAAAAAGAAAAAATATTAATATATCTTAATATTAACAAATGTTGAAATAAGTTTATAGAAATTCCCTACCAAACGACGTGATATTTTTTATTCAATCACATTTTTTTCATGGGAATATAAAATTTTCATTTAATACCTTATTTTTGTCTATAACATAGATTTTTCATCTTAACATAGAAATTAATTTTTTTGTAAGTTTTCTTTATATGCTGGGTGTGATAAATATGGTGTTTGTGGTAACAGACAGACTAAGTCAAGTAGTCGAGTTACCCCACAACCACCAATGAGTATTAGTATACAATTTATCATATATTTGAAAGAATACTATGACTCATATATTTGAAAGAATACTATGACTGAGAATCTGAATTGTCTTAGTCATAGATGAATTTCAAGTATCAATTCTTAGTTTAAACGGTGTATGCAAAAACCAAGCTCAACACTGGAAAACAGAATTAAAAGAGGATAAAAAAAATTTAAGATGGAGATGCTACTGCCCCATGATAATATCTAAATGGAGCTTAATTTAATAATGTACTGCAGGATATGCAGGAATTCTAAGCTTGTGCTACTATGGCTCGTTGGAACCATCTAAGCAAGAAACTGTAGCTTAATACTGAATTGTATTAGAGAGCAAGAATCTCTGTCTGATTTTTTAGAGTTTTCAGTCGGAGAGTATGTCAAATATCATTTCATATAAAGATTAAGATACCGTTCTATCAGCACCATATAAAGTTTGGTCGTGTTTTTAAATATTTAAAGAATTTAAATAAGATTAGATGTGTATTAAATGACTCTTATTTGTATAAACTGTAAACATCCATTAAAAACCTTAGGCCTATCTGAACTGTCATATTTTCAATGTGATAAATGTGGTATTGTTATTAAAAAAAATGAAGTTAATTCTTCCATCGATTCTAAGCATGTCAAATACATGAAGAACGATAGATACAATGAAAAGTTAGCTGTTACCATTAAAGATTTAATTGATAATTTAAAATACAACAGTGAAAAATTGGATTTAAATTTAATCAGTGAATTTATCAAAACCATACTTTTATCAGACACTATTTTTATCGGAGCTTCAGGACAATCAAAGTTAATAGGTAGTGCTTTTTGTATGAGGTTATGTCATTTAGGATTGAAATCGTTCATAATGGGCGAAATTACATCTCCCCAGATTTTACCAGAAGATTGTCTAATTATTATATCAAGATTTGGTGAAAAAAATCCTGAGTTAGTCTACGCTAAAAAAGCTAAATCCCAAGGTTGCAAGATTTTATTTATAACTTCTAATCCTTCCTCCAAAATAGCTGAACTATCTGATATCACTTGGAACGTGAGTAGTTTAAATAAGGATCATTTAGAAACAGTGAGTGATAACAGTATATTTGAGATTACCAGTCAGTTTCTTTTAGATGGTCTTATTACAGAACTTGTTGTAGAATTAAATCTGTATGAATCCAGTTTAAAAAATAAGCATTTCAACCTAGAACAATGATCTAACTTTTATATATTATTCTGCCTTTATTTATTACTATTTTTTTCATTTACTATTTTTTATAATAAACAGCGTTATTAACACGGAAAGGTATTTACCCACTTATCTTAATTCAAATTATAAGTAAAGCAAGTAAGGAGAATTTAACATGGAAACTAAAAGTATTTTAATCGAAAATGGAACTTTAATAACTCCCAAGGATGAGTCCATTAAAACAGCTAAAAATATGTCAGTATTGATTGAAAACGACAAAATAACTGAAATATCTAACAAGATCTCTAAAAGCTGTGTTGATAAAGTTATATGTGGGAAAGGAAAAATCATCATGCCATCCATTGTAAATACTCATACTCATGTTTCAATGAGCTTATTTCGTGGATTAGCAGATGATTTAGAATTAAATTCCTGGTTAAGTGAATATATATGGCCTATGGAATCAAAACTAGATAGGGAAATTGTATATCATGGTGCAATGCTCTCCAATATTGAAATGATAAGATCTGGAACAACGACATTTAATGACATGTATTTTTTAATGGAAGATGTGGGTAACGCGGCGATAGATAGTGGAATTAGAGGTTGCCTATCCCATGGCATGATAGATTTTGGAGACTACGATAAAAGAAAAAATGAAATCAAAAGTGCGTTAAAATTACTTAAGTATTGCAAGGGAAAAAACAGACTTAAAGGATTTTTAGGACCTCATTCTCCAATTACAGCATCTGAAGAACTTTTATTGCAGTCAAGAAAAATGGCCAATAAGTATGGGGTTGGACTACATGTTCATGTCAGTGAAACTAAAAAAGAAGTAGATGATATCTTAGATGCAAAAAATATGAGACCTTTCCAATATTTAGATGACATTGGGTTTTTAAGTGAAGATGTGGTTGCAGCACATTGTGTTTGGTTATCGGATAAAGAAATAGACATTATTAAAGCTCATGATGTTAAGGTTTCCTATAATCCATCAAGTAATATGAAATTATCATCAGGAATAGCACCAATACATGAATTACTTGCAAAAAAAGTTTCTGTATCCTTAGGTACCGATGGATCAGCATCTAACAATAATTTAGACATGTTTGAAGAGATCAAAATAGGCTCACTTCTTCAAAAAGTTCATGTATCAAATCCCATGGCTCTAAGTGCTGAAGAATCTTTTAAATTAATCACAATTAATGGTGCCAAGGCGTTAGGTTTAAATGATGAAATTGGTTCTATTGAAATCGGGAAAAAAGCAGATATAATACTATTCGATACTTTATCACCTAATTTGACCCCAAATACCAATTCATTAATATCTCACTTAATTTATTCTGGAAATGGTTCTAACGTGGATACCACAATCTGTAATGGAAAAATTTTAATGGAGAATAAACAACTTAAAGTTTTAAACGAAAAAGATATAATTGAAAAAGCCAACAATGTTAATCAAAAACTTAAAAAATGACCGTTTAATTTAAGAATAGATTGTTTTCTATTTAGTTTGGTACCATTAACATGCTGATAACCTTTTATAGTTTTTATTGTAACATCTATACTGTATAAAAACTTTTTGTTGGTATTTAATTATTTATTAATAAAAAAGCAAGATATAAAGCATGGTCGAATATATTAAACAACCCTTAATTAAAGCAAATACCGTTGAATCAAGAATCTATCAACAAGTTTTAGCTGCAGATGTTTTAAAAAGAGGGAACACGATGATCGTTGCTCCTACCGCTTTAGGGAAAACAATAATAGCTGTTCTTTTAGCTGCAGATAGATTGAACAAATTTAAAAGTTCAAAAATTCTTATCCTAGCTCCAAGTAAACCACTTACAATCCAACATGAAGAAAGTTTTAGAACCTTCTTAAATGCTTCTTCTACTTCGATTACTGGTGCTATAAAAACAGATGAAAGAGAAAAACGATGGAATGAATCACAAATTATTTGTGCGACTCCACAAACTGTCGAATCAGATCTTTTAAATAGAAGATATTCCCTAAAAGATGTCTCACTCGTTGTCTTTGATGAATGTCATCATGCCGTCGGATCTTATGCTTACGTTTATCTATCTGCTCGTTATATAAATGAAGGGAAAATTCCACTTATTCTTGGTTTAACTGCATCACCTGGTTCTGATAGCGAGAAAATTAAAAGTGTTTGTGAAAACCTTTATATTGAAAATATAGCCATTAAGAGCGAAGAAGATTCTGATGTCAAACCTTACTTTAATCCCATTGAAATCGATTGGATTAAAATTAAAATGAGTAAAGAACTAAATAAAATTAAAAAACATCTTGATAAGGCATTGAAACACAGATTAAAAATGCTTAAAAACTTAGGAGTAATTTCTACAATTTCATTAGGTAAAAGAGACATATTAAAGGCAAGAGGTCTCATTCAAAATAGAATAGCTAGACTATCCAATCCCCCAAAAGAATGTTATAGAGCCATCTCCCTAATAACCGCTGTTATTAACATTCAACACTCACTTGAACTTCTAGAAACTCAAGGTATAAACCCCGTTAATCAATACTTTGAAAAACTAAGAACAAAAACTACAAAAGCATCAAAAAGTCTACTTACCGATCCTGATTTTAGTATAGCCATTAGACTTACAAGACGAGCTATTAAACATGGATGGGAACATCCAAAACTTAAAAAATTAATGGATATTTTAAAAGAGGAGCTTAATATTAAAGATCAGGAAAAACCAAAAATTATCGTTTTTACTCAATTCAGAGATACTTTAAACATGATTCACGAGAAATGTGAAGAAGAAGGGATTAACTCCATAAAATTCTATGGACAAGGAGTAAGTAATGGAGGAAAAGGTCTTACACAAAAAGAACAAAAGCAGATAATCAAATCATTTAAAGTTGGAAATCATGATGTTTTAATCTCGACAAGTGTTGCTGAAGAAGGTATCGATATTCCATCAGTAGACTTAGTGGTCTTGTATGAACCAGTTCCATCTGAAATCAGAATGATTCAAAGAAGAGGTAGAACTGGTAGGAAAAAAAGGGGAAAAATGAAAGTTTTAATTACAGAGGCAACTCGAGATGAAGGATACTACTGGTCAAGCTCAAGAAAAGAGAGTATAATGAAAAATCAGCTGATTAATGTTTTTAAGGACATGAATCTTGATGAATTAAAACCTGTTAAATCAAAAATTATTGAAAGAACAGAGGAGGATATTAAAAAAATTCTCAATTATGATAACGAAAAAAATAAAAAACCCAAAAAAGAGAAGGTGATGGTCTATGCCGATTCAAGAGAAAGTAATTCTAAGGTTTTAAGAGCTTTAGATAATTTATCCGTTGAAATTCAGATTAGAACTATGACAATTGGTGATTATCAAGTTAGTGATGATGTAATAATTGAAAGAAAAACAGCTAAGGACTTCGTTGATTCTATTGTAGATAAAAGATTATACAAACAAGCAAGATCAATGAAAGAAGGATTTAAAAAGCCCATTATGATACTTGAAGGTGATGATTTTTATACTGGATTCTTAAATCCTGATGCTATTAGAGGTTCAATAGCTTCAATAGCTATTGATTTTGGGATTCCAATAATTCCTACAAGAAGTTCAGATGACACTGCAGCTATGATAAAAAGAATAGCTATTAGAGAACAATCTAATAACGAAAAGTCTGAAATACAGATTAGAACAGAAAAAAAGCCTATAAACACATGGGAACAACAACAGTTCATTGTAGAATCCCTTCCCAACATTGGACCCGTTACTGCAAAAAAACTGTTAAAAAAGTTTGCAACCGTGCAAAACATTATAAATGCCACAGAATCCCAACTACAAGAAGTCGATGGGATCGGGAAAAAATCTGCAAGAGATATTGTTTCCCTTTTAAGTGAAAAATATCTTTATTTCAACGATGAAAATAAAAACAAAAAATTAGTTTAAATATCATGAAATAAACTTCAATCTAATTTATATTCAGATTATTTATATTTTTTTAAATCAGTTTATTTTATTTAAATTATTGTTTTATTGATTTAACCATTATTAAATTGTAAGGAGTGATAAATTGAGGTTCGTTATGGATGAAAGAGGTAAAAAATATATTTTAAATGACGAAAATGATTTTCAATCTGATTTGGGAATAATTAAAAAAGAAGATATTGAAAGATCAGGTATTGGCGATAATTTAACCACTCATCTTAATAAAGAATTCACTGTTATCAAACCTAACATAAACGACCTCATTGAGTTAATGAATAGACGATGTTCTATTTTAATTCAAAAAGATATTGGTGTTGTGCTGGCCCATACTGGTCTTGGAGCAGGAGACAGGGTTGTTGACGCAGGAGCAGGAGCAGGAGCAGTAGCCTTACATTTTGGAAACATCGTTGGTAATGGTGGAAAGATTTACAGCTATGAAATAAGAGAAGATTTCGCTAAAATAGCCAAAGAAAATATAGATCTATTTGGTTTAACCAACATTCAAATTAAAAACCAGGATATTAAAAAAGGGATCGATGAAGAAAATGTTGATTTAGTTTTTTTAGACCTTATAAAGCCCTATGAAATCATAGAAGAAGCTTATGACTCATTAACTCTTGGAGGATGGATAGCTATTTACGGTGTTTACCTTGATGGAATCCAAATTTCACACAAAATTCTTAAAAAAACTGGTTTTAAAGATATTTCAATCATTGAAACCTTGAATAGAGAATATGAAATTAAAACACATGGTATAAGACCAAAAACACGGATGGTGGGTCATAGTGGTTATTTGTTATTCGCCAGAAAATTATAAAACACAACATATAAAAAAGTTGAAGGTCTTATATTAAAGTGTGATTTACTATTACTCGTAAGCAAGTAGATACAAACTGAGGGATAAAAATTTTTAATCTTAAGAATGTAATTTCAATAAAAGACTTCAAAAAAAAGGATATTGAATTCATATTAGATGAATCAGCTAAACTTGAAAAAATAGCCAAGTCTCAAGAAATTTCCAATGAACTATCTGGTAAAATTTTAGGGATCATGTTCTTTGAAGCCTCTACAAGAACAAGATTATCTTTTGAAACAGCGATGAAAAGGCTTGGAGGGGATTGTATTGGATTTACTGGAAGTGATGGGAGCTCAATTATTAAAGGAGAAACTATTGCAGACACGTCTAAAATGTTTGAAAGTTATAGTGATGCCATATTGATCAGACACCCCATTGAAGGTGTTGCAAAATTTATTTCAGATATTGTTGATGTGCCAGTTGTTAACGCTGGAGATGGTGCAGGTCAACATCCAACCCAAACACTTTTAGATCTATACACCATGAGAAAAGAGTTCGATAAGATTAAAAATTTAAACATCGCATTAATTGGAGATTTAAAGTATGGTCGCACCGTTCATTCTTTATCCTATGCACTTGGAATTTTTGGGGCTAAAATGCACTTCATATCCCCAAATGAACTCAAAATGCCTGATGATGTTCTTCATGATCTTAAAAGAAAAAAAATATCTTATCATGAGAGTGATGATCTTAGAGATGTTATCGATGAATTAGACATTTTATATGTCACACGAATCCAAAAAGAAAGATTTCCTGATATTGAAGAGTACGAAAGAATAAAAGGTGCTTATTCAATTGATAAACACCTAGTTGAAGGTAAAGATTTGATCGTTATGCATCCATTACCAAGAATCGATGAAATCAACCATGATGTTGATAATACAAAATATAATAAATACTTTAAACAAGCATTTAATGGAGTTCCTGTTAGAATGGCAATCTTAAAAAATATAATCAAACATGACAGCCAAAAATAAAACTAATATCAATATTAACAAATCATCCATTGGAAAAAAGATAATTTTTATCTCTTAACAGATCTATCGTGTTACTATTTCTCTCTATTGTAGAGTTTAGTTGAGTCATCATGATCTACGATCCAACTAAACAAGCAAAACCATATCATCCTTCGTATTAGTAATTATCATAAAAACATATATTAATATAAGTAATAACAGTTAACCTGTAACTCATGTTAATTTAAGAATAAACTCTCTTAATTTTTCATTTAAATATTTGTAATGTTTAATTTCCTTTTGTAATGAATTAAATCTCTTTTTTAATGAATCATTTTCATTTTTAAGAGAAATACAGCTTTTATTTAATTCATCACCATTCTCTTCAAGTTTTCCTTCTTGATTGTTATTGAAGGTTTCTAATTCTTTTTTAAGTGAATATATTATATTTTTTTGTTTTTCTATTGTAGAACTTAATTTTTCATATTCCTTAAAAGCTTCCTTATTCATGACGACAACTTCCTCTTCATCCTGAAAAATATCATTCTTCTTTGATAACGTTATTTGAACTTGCTCAGTTTGGTATTTCTTCTTTTTACCATTTTTTAATATTCTGGAATACTCCCTAATATATTTTTTCACGGTGCCCTCTACATGATCCATAATGAAAACCTTTAATTCCTTTTTATTAATTAATAAAAACGTGCTTTATTTTTTATTTTTCAAATATATTGTAAAAAAAACGAGAATAAATCAATCTAAATTGAAAATAAATTTCCAATAATAAAAAATTATTTTCTAATATTTTATATACTAAACTTCATGTCTATAGTCTAAATTTATATCCTCTGCTATATTCTTAGTGAAGTTGTAGGCAAAGTTAGGGCAAGAACAACTATGAATATGTATATAATTCGCTAAAGTATTATTATAAGTCAATCCATCATGTCCATTAATAATCCCTCGTCCTCTTTGAACTTCAAAAGCAAAGTTGCCACTAACATCGTTTAACTCAGTATAATGAAACTCATGACCTTTGAAAATCTCATCTTTTTTAGATATTAAATTATTTTTCTTTGATTTAATTATGGTGTAACTTAATCCTTGAACTCTAGGAGTCATGACCGAATTAAACGGTATTACACCACACATTTTAGCCTTATCAATTGATTTCGAAAGATATATCAATCCACCACATTCTCCATAAATGTGGTTTCCATCTTTATGAAATTTTAGAATAGATTCCCTAATAGATGAGTTTTTTTCTAGTTCATTTTTAAAAACCTCAGGATAGCCTCCACCTATATATAACCCATCCACGTCAGGAAGATTTTCGTCGTGTAATGGAGAAAATTGAATAACTTCCGCATTGTTCTCTTTTAATGCATCAATATTATCTTGATAGTAGAAGTTAAATGCTTCATCTCTTGCTAAACCGATTTTCACTCTTTTTTTATTTCCAGTTCTCCAAAGTTCTTCTTTAGCTTTAGGAGTTTTAAATCCTTTCATTATATCTATCAAAGCATCAAGATCAAGGTATTCTTCTACCATTTTGCCCCAAATTTCAATATTTTTAGTTATTTTTTCTTTTTCAAGTGCTGGAACTAGTCCTAAGTGTCTTTGTTCAATAGCCACTTTATCGTCTCGTGGAATTCCACCTATTACCTTGGTGTTAGTTAACGTTTCCACGGATTCTTTAGTTTTTAAATAATGTTTTTTTCCTTTTACTTTATTTAATATAACCCCATCTATTTTTAATTCCATATCCAATGACTTAAACCCAAGAACTATAGCAGCTGCACTTTTAACCAAGCTACAAGAATCTATAATAAGAACTATTGGAGCATTTAACGTTTTAGCTATTGAAGCTGTGCTTCCCACATCTGTGATCGGACTTATTCCTTCATAAAGGCCTCTTACACCTTCAATAATCCCATATTTAGCTTTAGAATTCTTCATGGTTCTATTGTATGTAGCTACTATCTGTTGGTCATTCATGAAAAAGGAATCTAAGTTTCTGGATATATTACCCGTTGCAATGGTGTGGTAACTTGGGTCTATGTAATCTGGTCCTACCTTAAATGGTTGAACCCTATGTTTAGATAACGCTTTCATTATTCCTGTCGAAATCGTTGTTTTTCCTACAGCACTACCTGTTCCAGCCAGTATAATTTTCATATTATATTTTGTTATTTAATAGATATTTAAATATTTTTGAAAAGTTAAGATATAAAAAATGTTATTATAAGTTATAAGTGAAAACAAATCACTTTTAACTTAAAAATTATATAGTATAAGTTCTAAATTATATACGGCCTGTATCATGGTTTAACGGTTCCTGAAACCTTTAAAAAGCACAAAATCAACAATGAAGCCTGATATAATATTTCAAATTATGAAGAATAGTATTGAATGTTTAATTTCGGATTATGTGGTGGAAGCCATCAAAATAGTTAAAAATCAATAACGGTTAAAAACAGTATTAGACAAGGTAAAAAAAAATTCAGAGTACATAAAAGCCAATAAATTTTATATTGAAAAATTTCAAAATAAATTACTCAAAATCATGAAATCTCTTTAAATTATGATCGTGTATTAGATGGGAGGATGTAAAAAAGTGTGGAGTTTTTCATGAAAATCAACAATTTACTTATAAAGAAAATGTGAAAAATCAAAAAAAACTCCACAAAAATTTACACCCTCTTAGATAGAAAAAGTTTAAATTAACATGAAATTTTCTATATATATTAATATCTCTTTTCTATATAATTAATCATCTTTAAATTTTATTCATTGTAAGTTATAAGTTATAAGTGAAAACAAATTACTTCTAATTTAAAACTTATATAGTATAAGTTCTAAATTATTAATTGTAACTTAAAACTAAAAAGTTATAAACTTTCAGTTGTAAGATATAATAATCAAATAAGTTCTAAGCTATCACTTACTTCACTACAAATGAAGATTTCAAGTCGTGGGTATGAATAACTTGCAACTGAAAATTTTTTTAAATTAAATGTAAATCATAAATATTTATCTAATAGATTAAATTAGTGATCAATTTTGAGAGAACATTAAATGGGAGAAACATTAGCCATTATTAACCAAAAAGGAGGATGTGGAAAAACAACAACAGCTGTCAATTTTGGGACATCTTTAGCCCTCTTAGGAAAAACAGTTTTAATCGTGGATCTCGATCCTCAGGCAAATGCAACAACAAGTTTTGGTATAAATAAATTAAAATTAGAAAATACTATATATAATGCTCTTAATGGAGAAATCAACGTTGAAAAAGTCATAAAACCAACATTCGTTAAAAATTTATTTATCTTACCAAGTAATATAGAACTTAGTGGAATAGAAGTTGAATTAAATAACAAAAAAAATTTTCATAACACGTTAAAAGATCTTTTGAGTAGTGTAAAGGACCTTTTCAATTATATAATAATAGATGTCCCACCATCACTTGGAGTAATAACCGTCAATACATTAGTTGCAGCAGATGGTGTTATTATACCTATACAAGCCGAATACTATGCATTAGAAGGTGTGGCTGACTTAATTAACACTATTAAGTTAGTGGAAGAAAGATTAAAAAGTCCATCCCCAATAAAAGGAATTATTCTCACGTTATATGATTCAAGAACAATATTGGGTAGAGAAGTTTATAAAGAACTTAAAGCGTATTTTAATGGAAAAGAACATATTTTTGATAGTGTTATTCCAAGAAATATCAAGCTAGCTGAAGCACCAAGTCACGGATTACCATGTATAATTTTCGACAAAGAGAGTAGAGGGTCAAAAGCCTATATGAAACTTGCAAAAGAATTCTTAAAATTAGAAAATCAAGATGATCAAAGTGTCGATAATGTGCCTGGATAAGTAACAAAATCCTATATCAATATTTTATTTTATAAAGTAGTAAAATCATTCTATTTAAACATTAACGGTGAATATAGTACTCGACATTTGATTTGAAAATGATGATAATTTTAAACTTGTTTAAAATCTTTTAAATCATTAAATAAAATAGTAAACTTTATATTTTCAAAAGTTGCGTCAGATACTATATTCATGAAGATTTAATAATTTAGGAACACTTGTAAGGATATAAAAATGGATAAATGTAAGGAGAACCAAAATGAAAAAAAAAACAGGATTAGGAAAAGGATTAAGTGCTTTAATTCCGTCTGTTTCTGAAGAAGATTTAAAAAATGGTGTTTCATTAGAAGATATTTTAAACAAAAACAATGATTTAAAGAAAAATAATAAAAACAAAAGTCAAAAGAATTCAAATGAAAACCTAATCAGAAAAAATGAAGAAAATAGTGATAAGATATATGAAAAAATTAAAGAAAGCGAAGATGAAAATGTAAAAGACGTTTTAAGAGCCATAAAAAAAAATCCACGAATTACTTTATGGTCATCTAAATCAGCAGCAGTTTTAAGATACCTAAGGAAAACACGACCAGAATTTAGTATTAGCAAAGAAGCATCAATATTAATGGACGAAGCAATATCTAATAAATATCCTGAAATATGGGAATTATTCGAAGACCTTAATTAAGGTGAATATTCCCTCAACGAGTACTTTTTTTATTCCATGTACCTCTCAACGGAGTTATTATAATCATTTTTTAGTTTAGATATATTAATCGAAGTATCGTTATCAACTATTTTAAGTGTTTTACCTTTAACTTCACCAATACAACTGCAAGGAACTTTCATATTCTTCAAAATACTTTCAACATACTCTTTTTTGACAGTTATCAAATACCTTCCATGACTTTCAGAAAATAGAAGATTATTTAAACTAATATTTCCCTCACGTACAAGTTTAGCTATTTCAACTTCACAGCCTAAACCTCCAGTTATTGCCATCTCAGCTAAACAAATACCAACCCCACCGCTAGAACAATCATGAATAGCCGTTATATTATTGTTAACATCTTCATCCAACAATCTTAATATCTCATTGTTTATCTCTTTTTCATTTTCAATTCTTGTTTTAGGAGGATGACCTTGTTCTAAACCAAAACACGCTTTATGATACATTGAACCATTGACTTCATCATAAGTTGTTCCAATGGCTATTATTTTATCTCCATTATTTTTAAAATCTAAGGTCCTAATATCTTTAATTTTACCTATACCAATGGCACCTACAACCGATGTTGGATTAATTCTTATGTTCTCCGTTTCATTATAAAAACTCACATTTCCACTTATAATGGGTGTTTTAAAACTATTTGAAACATCAGACATTCCCTCAATACATTTACTAAAACTCCAAAGAACTTCAGGATCTTCAGGACTTCCAAAGTTCAAACAATCTACAAGAGTACAAGGTCTTGCTCCCATAGAAACAACATTTCTAACAGCCTCAGTTACGCAACCTGCCCCACCATGATATGGAGATAGTTTGGTGTAGGTACCGTTGGTATCACAACTCAATGCAATAAACGTTTCATCATCTATATTCAATACAGCACCATCATCTCCTGGTTTTACAACAGTTCTTATTTGAACCTCATGGTCATATTGCTTATAAACCCATTTTTTACTTCCTATATTTGAATCAGAGATTAATTTAAGTATAGCTTCTTCAGTATTAATATCTCCAATTTCAACATATTTTTCATCATCTTTAGGTTCTCTTATTTCACGATTAAGATACGGAGGATCTGCTAAAAGATGGGAAGGTAGATCGGCTATTACCTCCCCATCGTCTTTAACTATCATTTTATCTCCTTCTGTCACCCTACCTACAACAGCCGAGGAGATTTCATATTTATCACAAATAGCTACTACCTCATCAATATACCTTGGATTAATAACAAATACCATTCTTTCTTGAGATTCAGATAACATGATTTCATAAGGAGTCATTTCATTTTCTCTAAGAGGAATTTTATTTAGATCAATCTCCGCTCCATTGTTACATTTGTCCACAAGTTCACTAATACAGCAGGTTAATCCACCACCACCAAGATCTTTAACACCAGAAACCTCTATTTTTTCTAATATTTCAAACGATGCCTCAAGAACTCTTTTTTTAGTAAAAGGATCCCCAACTTGAACAGCTGGCCTATCATCAACTTCTGAATCTTTTGTTAATTCAACCGACGCAAAAGTTACCCCATGTATCCCATCACGACCAGTGGCACTTCCCATGAGCAAAAAAACATCATCAAGACTCGGAGCTATTCCTCTTACAATATCATCTTTATGAAGGAGTCCAACACACATAACATTTACAAGAGGGTTTGCTTTATATGAGTCATCAAAAACTACTTCACCACCAACCGTGGGAACTCCAACACGATTACCATAATCCGAAATACCTTTTACAACATGTTCAAAAAGGAATCTTGATTTTTGACTTTTTAAGGATCCAAAATGAAGTGAATCAAGAAGAGCTATTGGCATGGCACCCATTGAGATAATATCTCTTAAAATACCTCCTATTCCTGTCCCAGCTCCACCATAAGGCTCAATAGCTGATGGATGATTGTGACTTTCAATTCCAACCGCAAGTGCAAGTTCATCAGTAATAGAAACAATTCCAGCATCATCACCAGGACCTACCATTATATCTTCCCCTTCTGTTGGGAACATTTTTAAAAATGGTCTACTACTTTTATATGAACAATGTTCTGAGAACATTATATCCAACATTCCCTCTTCAAGAGGGTTTGGTATTCTTCCAATTTTCTCTACAATATATTCCATTTCAGAGTTAGTTAACATTTTTCTCTCACTTAGTTTGTTGTATTTATCATTAAACGATATATATATTTTATATTCATAAGTATCATGATCATATCTTATAGACTGTAGATATATAAATTTTCAATATTATAAGTTCCACGTCGTCGTATCCATTTCCAATCCGTTGTAAGTTAAAAACTCTTTAAACCTTGAAATAATATCATCGTCTATTTATCAAATTCTCAAAGATTGTTAAACAATAAATATCGTCCTATTTTTTTATCAATGTATTTATCTCATCGATCCAAGTTATTTAGTTCTATCTATCGAAGATCAAACGTCTGTAACCTACCATTCCACTAACTCCATCGTGTTTTAAATCCATGCAAAGCTTTTATATATTTGATATTTTCATGATTTTTATTTATTTGCTTATAAATTGTTACCACACCACCACAGTAAACTGGCTCTTCATGTTAACAATGATTCTTCAGTGCTTCTCATTTTTTTTATTTATTAAAAAATTTAAATTAAAGTGAGTCGTGGCCAAAAATCAAATTTTTAAAGATTTTGCTAAATTTAATTTCAATTATTTACTCTTTAAATTTTATTTACTCCATGAATTTATCCTAATTATAAGAATATAGTTATAATAA
>JAITEE010000070.1 GCA_031282205.1 Candidatus Methanovirga aequatorialis
AAAAGAATAAACAAAATTTCGGCTTTGTAGAAATCATGTTAAGTATGACAGGATCACATATTAAGTATTAACAAACCAAAAAATTAATGTACGTGTATAATAGAATTAATAAAATATTACTAATATTGTAGCTTTTAAAATTGTTAAAAATGTCTCTTACCAGTTTATTCGTATGAAAAATCAAAACCGTATGAAAAATCAAAGCATAAATACACCCAACATCAACTCATGACATTATCATGCTTAATAAATCGTTTTAAAAATTGATTACCATCTTTTCACTCCGATAATTCAATCAATACCAGAAAATACAAGTATTAACCGATTTAAAAGACAAGCCTACATTACACTACGTTTACAAAAATTCTTTAAATAGAATATGATCGAATTTTATAAGATAAAAATGTTTAAATGTCCAAATACACGATTTTAAAAATGCAATACCACTATATAAAGAAAAATCAAAAAAAATATAAACCAAAAAAAAGATTCATTAGAGAAAACTTATGACAGTGAAAAAATACACAAAATCGTACACTAAAATTAAACGCTTCCAGCATGATACCACTTAAAAAAAAGAGCTAAAAAAGATGAATACAGAATAGGAACAAAATCAATCTTCACTAAACCAAAATATCACCATAAAAACATAGTAAAAACAATGATATCGGTTACAAAAAGAATAATTGGAGATAAAAACTAAAACCGAAATGATCAACTAAGAAATAAAGAAACCAAGCTAAAAAAAACACATGCTATGACATATACCACTACATAAAAGCATTTAATATAAAAAAAAAAATTCAAATATGATTTCTACAGAGCCAAAAAAATAAAGAACAAAACCAACAAGGTGAGAATATAGAAGATAAGA
Source organism: Candidatus Methanovirga aequatorialis (assembly GCA_031282205.1). Classification (GTDB taxonomy): domain Archaea; phylum Methanobacteriota; class Methanobacteria; order Methanobacteriales; family Methanobacteriaceae; genus Methanovirga; species Methanovirga aequatorialis. The sequence continues at coordinate 875 of JAITEE010000070.1, forward strand.
ATCATAAACAAAAGTATAGCAAAAATAAAATAAATGAGGAACCAATAAACAAATAAGATAGAAAAAGTTAAGTTAATACGAAATCCTCTTATTATTACATCTAAAATTGATAATGCCATATATGGACGTTTTGTAATACACCATTAAACTTATTAAAATAGTTATCTATAAAAATATAAAGAGTTGAAAATTTTATAACTATTTATAAGACAACCTTAATATCGGAAAATTACAAATACGAATTTAAGTAAAATTTATATATAAGATGAAACTTATATTCTGACATAATAATTAACTGTGATATTTTTTATTACTAAAGTCACTTTAGAAAATTTTCTTAATAAGTTAAATAAAAATTATTATATGATATTTAATTAACAAATAGTAAAGACTCAATTATAAAAACAATATTTGTTAAAAAGTTATTGGAAGGTAAATAATGGCAATATTTCAAGGAAAATCTAAGAGAAGCCCATCTGGTGGAAGAAATGTATCACATCGTGGTAAGAAGAAGTTTGAATTAGGAAGAGAACCTACTGAAACAAGATTAGGGGAGAAAAAATTAAGAAAAATAAGAACTCGTGGAGGTAATGAAAAGTTAAGATTAGCTTTAGGTAATGAAATCAACTTAGTTAATCCAGCTGACAACAAAACCCAAAAATTAGAAATTTTAAACGTCGTTGAAAATAAAGCAAATCTTAACTATGTTAGACGTAACATTATCACAAAAGGTGCCGTTGTTGAGACTGAACTTGGACAGGCAAAAGTTACTTCAAGACCTGGACAGGATGGGGTCATCAACGGTGTTTTATTGTCTGAAAACTAATACTACTTTTTTTATTTAATATATCCTTTTCTAACATTGAACTATCGTCTATAAATATAGACCAAACTCTACTTTTTTTAACTTTAATATCATGGTTAAAGTTCTATTCTATATATCGGAATATGAATCTTAAAAATATGATAGAAGTATAAATTAAGCCTTAGGAGAAAACAAACTTGGATCTATTACAACCAATATATCAACTTTATGAATGGCATATTTCAAGGAAATTAAATGTAAAAAACATGCCGAAACATGTTGCAATCATTATGGATGGAAATAGAAGATTTTCCAAAATACAAGGTAATGTTAATGTTATAAAAGGTCATGAATCTGGAGTTAATACCCTAGAAAAGGTTTTAGATTGGAGTATCGACTTGGGAATAGAAATTGTAACCGCTTACGCATTTTCCACTGAAAATTTTAATAGACCTAAAAAAGAAGTTGAAGGATTAATGTCCTTGTTCAATAAAAACTTTAAAAGGGTTGTTTCACATGAAAAAATCCATAAAAATGAAGTCAAGGTCAAGGCTGTTGGTAGAATAAACCTTCTACCTGATGAAGTAAAAGAATCTATTAGAGAAGCAGAAGAGGCAACGAAAAATTATAATAAAAGATTATTTAACTTGGCCATTGGATATGATGGAAGATTAGAAATTGTGGATGCCCTAAAAAAGATCGTTAATGAATTTAAAGATGGTAAAATAAAAATTGATGACATCGATGAAAATTTGGTCAATAAAAATCTTTACACCGCTGGATTAGACGATCCCAATTTAATCATAAGAACAAGTGGAGAAGAAAGACTTAGTGGATTCTTATTATGGCAGTCTTCATATTCTGAACTTTATTTTTGTGATAGTTTATGGCCTAAACTTAGAAAAATAGATTTTTTAAGAGCAATTCGTTCATATCAAGAAAGAGAAAGAAGATTAGGAACCTAAACTAATCAGTTAATCACGTAGAGTAGTTAATCTATCTTTAAACCCTTTCAATATTACTTCACTAAACACATTAATTCACTTGAAACTATTTTTTTTATATTAACTAAAATATAAAATGTATTACTTACAATATTCCAACTAATTAAAATCTAAAGTCTGTATTAAAAATATTTTAATTAAATGAAAAATCAGTTTTAAATTAATTAAAACTCATTTTTTAAATAATCAAATGGAAATATTCTATGATAAGTAAAAATAGGCAAATTAGCTATATAAAAGAATATAAAGTGATTAAACCAAATTTTTCTCAAAATGAAGAGAAATTATTAAGAGAACTTAGAACCGAGTTAGTGGATTTAGCTATTTCATCAGGAGATGACTTTAATCTAAATGAAAAATCTTTTATGAAGGATATAAAAAATTTTTTAGAATTAAAACTGCCTTTAAATGGTATAGAAATTAATACAAAAAACAAAGGAGGAAATTTAAATGAGAACGGTCTCTCCAAAAGAGACACATACATCAACAATCTTTCAAACAAATTTTTCCAGGAAATAACTGGTTATGGAAATTTAGATCCTTTAATTAAAGATGATAATTTAGAAGAGATAATGATCATAGGAGTTAACAAACCAGTTTTTGTATACCACAGGGACTTAGGGATGATGGAGACAAATTTATCGTTCAAAAAAGATGAAGACATTTTAGCCGTGATTGACACTATTGCAAGGCAGATTAACAGAAGAATAGATCAAGGATCCCCAATATTGGATGGTAGACTTTTAGATGGGTCAAGAGTAAATGCTACAATCTCTCCAATTTCAGCGGATGGACCAAGCTTAACAATTCGTAAATTTAAAAAAGACCCGTTAACAATATCTGATTTAATAAGACTTAAAACATTAAACATAGACCTTGGAGCTTTTTTTTGGCTTTGTGTCGATGGATTAGGTGTTAAACCAGCCAACATCATAATCTCAGGAGGAACAAGTTCTGGTAAAACCACAACATTAAACAGTTTAACCAATTTTATAAATCCTCGAGAAAGATTAATTTCAATCGAAGACACCTTAGAGTTACAGATCAACCACAAACATCTTTTAAGAATGGAAACTCGTCCAAAAAACATTGAACATAGAGGAGAATTAACGATGGATGACTTAGTTAAAAATGCTTTAAGACAAAGACCAGATAGGATTATCGTAGGTGAAGTTAGAGGTCAAGAAGCAATAACATTATTTACAGCACTGAATACAGGTCATTCTGGTTTTGGAACTTTACATGCGAACAGTTCACGAGAAACAATAACCCGTTTAATTAATCATCCTATGAACGTGCCCAAAATTATGATATCAGCTATTGATTTAATTATTATGGAAAACCGAATTTATCGAAGTGATGGAGTATCCATTCGGAGAATCACCGAAGTTAGTGAAGTTGTAGGAATTGAGGAGGACAACATACAACTAAACAAGATATTTAACTGGAATCCTAAAACCGACGAAGTAGAGAATATAGGAATAGCAAGTAAAACCATTAGAGACATTAGTGAAACTCGTGGAATATCAATAAAAGAAATAGAAACAGAAATTTCAGATAGAAAAATCGTTCTAAATTATCTACTAAAACACAATTTAAGATCAGACGACATAATCGGAGAAGTATTTCAAAGATATTATTACGATAAAGACGAAATTTTAGATGAGATCAGCGGATAAACGTCCTTTAATTAACATCAAAAAATGTACAAGACTCGTCCATAAATGGTGATTAAATGTTTGAAAAACTCATTTATCTCTTCAATTGTTTCCTTTATGAACTCGGTAGTTCGATAACGTCACAACCAAATATAAAAAATTTCAAATTTAATAGGCTTAATAAAGATCTTTTAATAAACAAGTTCTTTAAATATGATGAAGAAGAACACGTGTTCAAAACAGATAACAGATCCAATTTAAATAAAAAAAGTATAATTTACGTTTTCTCCCAAGAGGATCTCTTAAAAAAATTAAATTTGAAGGTTGTCCTTCCTATTTTCTTATTTCCTACTCTATCAATTTTTTTAATTTTAGATCTGTTTATCTCATTAGAAATAGGATTAATTTTTTTAATGGTCATTTTAATGCCAATATTTTTTATTATTCAATATCCAAAATTGCAGAAAGAAAAAGTTAGTTCAGAAATATCTAAAGAATTACCCTACGCTCTTAGACAAATGGTTACAGAATTAAAATCAGGGAAAGGACTTCATGATACTTTAAAGTCAATAGCTATTTCAGACTATGGAACTCTCTCTTTCCAATTTTCAAGAACACTTGAAGAGATCAAGTATGGCGAAACCACAGAAAATGCAATGTTGAACATGTCAAAAAGAGTGGATTCCCAAAGTTTAAATAGAGTACTGTATCAAATTGTAGGGAGCTTAAAAACAGGAGGGAATCTATCCCATATTTTAAATGTAATAGCCGAAGATATTTCTCATGAATTAAGAATAAGATTAAAAGAGTACTCTCAAAAACTTAATGGATTTGTCATGATCTACACATTTTTAGCAGTTTTAACGCCTGTCATTCTTTTAGTGTTAATAATGGCAAGTTCCACAGTTGTTGGAAACTTAATTCCGCCACAAGTTATTTTAATCCTGTACATATTCTTCTTTCCTATGATCGTGGTTTTTTTAGGATTTTTTATAAAAAGATTGGAACCAAAAACATGACCAAATCACGACCAGATGTTTTTTCTTCATTTAAAATTTTAAGACAACGAACATATTTTTCATAGTCAATTGAAACTTAACTATCTTCAATATACAACACAACCACAGAACACACCTTATTACATGATCCACACCGACAAGAGCTATGATCCACTTCAACTCCCATATTTTAATGTTTTTATTTTTTTTCTATTATACTAGTCAATCCCAAGACAGTTATGTACCTGAGGTATTGTTAAAACATCCATATATTTCCCACAGACTTCAGAAACCTTTAAAATCTTTTCTTTTTTTCTTTTCCATTTATTAATAGGGCTTGAAGGTTGAATTATTAAAGGGATATCCTGATCATCAGTTTTTTTAGATAGCTCAACCACAATCTCTTCAACTTCGTTTATTTTTGTCGATGGGAGAATAACGATTTTACAATATATACTAACCCTTTTCTCCATTAGCATCTCTATAGATTTCAACTCATTTTTAAAAATATTTGGATCCCATCTTTGAAAGTGTTCTGGGAGTTTAATATCCACAGAGGCGTATGTTATATTGTCAATCAAATTTATTTTTTCAGGAAGTGAAGCGTTAGTCTCCAACAACGTTTTTATATCCTCATAAGATTCAACTATCTCATTGATGAAACGTGGATATAAGGTTGGTTCTCCTCCAGTGAAAGATATTGAATGCAAATCTGGTGTTATAAGCCCATCAATCTTATCTATCACTTCATCAACACTCAATAAATCTCCATGATCCGTATTTTTACTATTTATTGTATCACAATATTTACAATCTAAATTACATCCTGAAAAACGGAGAAATATTTGTCTTCTTCCCATAAGAGTGCCTTCTCCTTGGATACTCGAAAATATTTCTGAAATTGGTGCCTTCATACTAACGTCCTCAAAACTTTATCAAAGTTAGTCGTTATAAACTCTTTTTGAAAAATGCACCTTGACCAATCCCTTCATTTACACCAATCGTTATTGATTCAATATCTCCTCCTTTAGATAAAATGTCGTTAGATATTTTATCTGAGAAATACTTGGCTAACTCTTCAGCAGAGCTATGTTTCAGAGGTAAAATAACAGAATCTACTTTAGGAATTTTGTATTCCTTATCTTCAATACTGAACTCCAAATATTCTTTATTTTTAAAAAAATCCATATCAACATTTTCATGATTAGAAGATTTGAATTTGATTTTTTTATTAAAGATAGGTATTAATATTCTATGATCAAGTTCTCTACAAACCTTACGAACTGAGTCTTTAACGTCAATAAAATCGACTATAAAATCAAAATTCCCTGATTGTTCTCCTTCAATTTCGACATCTACAAAATAGCTATGACCATGTATATGACCACAAAGACCATGAGTAGGTATTATATGTGCAGATGAAAATCTTAAATTTGCGTTTATTCCATTGACCACTATCTTCATGTTTAACCTTTAGTTATTTTTTATAGATCAACTTAAATATAAATAAAAAAAAGACGTGTTTAAAATTCTTTAATGTTATGGTATATAAGTGATATGTTTATGTTTTTCACGTTTTATATTCTGTTATGGATTCTCAATGCCCGTGGTAGTGGTTTAATCTTTGCTGGTGATCCAATAGCCAAGTAAAAAGGGGGAACATTTCTTGTGACAACTGCACCAGCGGCTATCATGGCCCCCTCCCCAATTTCCAGATTGGATAGGAATGTAGAATTAGCACCTATAGAAGCACCTTTTCTTATTTTAGGCCCTTTTAAATCATAATCAACCCTAATAGGATATCTGTCATTAGTAAAACAAGCACAAGGACCTATAAACACGTTATCTTCTATTAAGGTATTGATAGGAATATAAACATTGGATTGAATACTAACATTGCTACCGATGCCCACGTTTCCTTCAATAATGGTGTTAGTTCCAATCAAAACGTTATCCCCAATATTGGTATTTTCTCTAATAACAACGTTATGTCCAGTTCTAAAGTCATCACCAATGGTTACATCATTATAGATTACAGTATTTGAACGTATAACATGATTTTCACCAATGATGGGATATTTACTAAATCTTTTATATTTAACTCCGAACTGAATATTCCCTGTAGCTGATTTTGGTTCATCTAAGATAGATTTATCACCAAAAATTCCTAACTTGACCATACTATTTGATTCCTTAGATCATATATTGTTAAATCATATAATTAAAATAATTTACAACAAGAGCATGATGAAAGTAACACAACTCTAACAACAACACAACTGTAATATCTATTAAAAATTAATATATATAACATTAAACTATTAATAACTATGCCGTCCATTCACAAAACAAATTTTAAATAATATTTTATTTATAATATTGGCATCTTTATATATTGCCTTTATTGTATATAAACTTTCTTAGTACCATACAAGATATAAAAAAAATAGTCGACATAGTAAAAGTTAAGTTATTTATCAATCAACTGTAAAAAAAAAAATGAAATACTCAAAAAATTTAATCATAAGCGGAATAAAAATAAGTATTGGCAGGCCGATAACAAGACCTTCAATGATTGTGGCAGATGCTACTTTACGATACAGCAGAATATAAGCGACCATAAATAGAAAAAAGGTATAAAGATCTAACATACCTGTTAATAGGAGAATATACTAAAAAACAGAAGCCTGGAAGACCTAAAAAGTTTGATAAAGAAATTTATAAGAAATGAAGTGCTGTTGAAAGGTTTTTTAGCTGGATAGAAAGTTTTAAGAAAATATTCCCAAGATATGAAGTGTTAAAAATCATACTTGGGATTAGCACTCTATCTTCCATTTTAATATTATGGAGAGTTTTGGGATGACCTCATTAAATAATTAACCTAAACTTATATAAATAAATCGTAAGTGTTACTATGAAAAACCTTTCTAAAGAGTTAATCAACAGGATCGATCAAATTTCTACTCCAATCAAGATTATGCATGTGTGTGGATCTCATGAACACACAATTATGGAAAATGGGCTGAGAACCTTACTTCCAGATGAAGTTGAAGTTATAGCAGGACCTGGTTGTCCTGTATGTTGTGTACCTTCAAGGGAAATTGATGAAGCGTTAGAACTTACAGATAAAGGAGTGACTATAGCTACATTTGGAGATATGCTCAGGGTTCCAGGTTCAAATCGGTCGCTTGCAGATGCAAAATCAGAAGGAGCTGATGTTAAAGTGGTGTATGGGATAGCCAATGCCGTCGAACTTGCTCGTAAAGTTAACAACGAAGTGGCATTTATAGCTGCAGGCTTTGAAACTACAGCACCAACAACGGCCTCTGAGATTTTATCAACTCCACCAGAAAATTTTTCTGTTTTATCTTCACATAGAAGAATACCTCCTGCTTTGGAGTTTCTCATTGAGTCAGGTCAAACCAATTTAAACGCTTTAATTGAGCCTGGCCATGTTGGGACAATTATTGGTTTAAAACCCTTTGAAGTGTTTTCAAATAGGTACAAAATTCCTCAGGTTATGGCTGGTTTCAATCCTTTAGATATTTTAATGGGAGTTTACATGATTTTAAGACAGGTAAAAAATGATGAAGCTAAAATAGATAATGAATACAGCCGTGCAGTTAAAGATGAAGGGAATCAAATAGCACAACTTGCTATTGAAGAGGTATTTAAAGTGGAAAGTATGGAGTGGAGAGGTTTTCCAAAAATTCCTAAGTCCATACTTGAGATTAAAGATGAGTTTGCTCAGTTCAACGCAAGAGAAAAATTTGATATAGAAGTTAAAGAGGTTAAAGAAGCACCAACAGGTTGTATATGTGGACCCATCCTTAGAGGAGTTGCAAAACCAGAGGATTGTGGACTTTTTAGAAAAGAATGTAATCCTGCCCACCCTATTGGAGCATGTATGGTAAGCAAAGAGGGTACATGTAACATAGCCCATAGATACGCCATCTTTAATTGAACCTCCAAAACCTATAGATTCTATTGTTCTTTGGATTTTATGATAAAGAATAGGTTAACTATCACCTTAAAAATGGATCCAATTTTTAATGAAAATAAATAAGAGCTTCACAGGAAGATAAGATGTTATATGAGTTAGCAGAAGAAGGAACGAGGCATTTAAAAAAGTATGTGGATGAGTTTGAAATCTTCATTGAAAAAGATAAAAGTATAGAATTAAGTAGTGAAAAATCTGTTTTAAATTTTGCTAAAAGAGAAGATACCGTTGGAATTGGGATTAGAGTTATTAAAGATAATAAAACAGGTTTTGCATATACAACAAACCCTGAAAAAATAATTCAAATAGCTGAAAAGGCATTTTTAAATTGTAAATCTAACGAGTTAGATAAAAACTTCGCATTTGCAAAAAATCAAAAATATAAAAAAGTCGAAGAAATATTTGATAAAGGTTTCGATTTAGATGAAGGTACAGATCTCATGAACACCATCTTAAACACGGTTGAAGATGAAAAATGTGAATCCACATCGGCAGGCTTTTTTGCAAATTTTACCCATAATCTTATTTTAAATTCCAATGATTTGAGTGTTGAAAATTCTAGTTCTGGATTTTCTGGATACCTTACTGTCAACGCTTACAAAAACAATGAAAAATCAACAGCTTATGACTCCATTTTTTCACCCATATTTAATTTAAATGGTGAAAAACTAGGAAGAGATGTTTGTAAAATAGCAAAAAATTCAATAGGTGGAGTAAAAGTTGACAATTATGATATGGATGTTGTATTAGATTATGCTGCAGCGTCAGGACTTTTAAATCCATTTATTTCTGGTTTTAATGGGGATAACGTTCGTAGATCAAGATCCATCTTAAAAGATAAGTTGGGTACCAGAATTGTAAGTGAAGAATTAAGTATATATGATGACGGCAGGTATCCTGGTGGCTTTAATTCATCCGTTAGTGATGGAGAAGGAACAAGTTCACAAAGAACAACCTTAGTTAAAGACGGAATCTTAAAAAACTTTATTTTTGATATATACTCTGCTAACAAATGTGGTGTTGAAAGCACAGGTAATGGCTTTAGAGGATATTCTTCAACCCCAACAAATTCACATTCAAACGTTATCTTTAATTTTAAAAACAGCATCGATATCTCAGAAATCGATAAAGGATTTTTAGTGACCGATGTTCTTGGAGCACATACCGCCAATCCAATTTCTGGAGACTTCTCTGTTGAATCCAATAACTCGTTCTTAATTGAAAACGGTGAGATCGCTAAACCAGTTAAAAAAGCAATGATCGTTGGTAATATTTTCGATGGTCTTTCTAATTGTCAAGGATTAAAATCTGATTTAAGACAAAAAGGCTCATTCATCATTCCTAAAATATTATCTAAAAATCTAAAAGTTGTTGGATAACCATCCGTCAAAGTTTAATTAAGATCCACAATAGTTATTCTCGAAACAATTCAGTCCAACTGTTCCCATTCATTTTTAAATCAAAATGAATTCATAACCATTGTAATCCTTAAAAAATAAAATTTTATCCTTTTTTAATAATTTTGATTTTACTTGGACCGATCAAAATCATGTGTTTATCTTTTGTTTTACATAGTAAAATGGCTTCAGCTTTATGTTCTTTTCTTAAAATATTCAACTTAGTGCCGATCATCTCGAAGGTTTTTTCTCCTTCCTTTTCAATGTAGGCAACGTCCACAATAACTGGATTCCCCTCGACTATCTGGTCACGAACATAATCCATATCATCTTCTGATCGTGGTTTGATTAATATGATCTCATAAAAAGGTTGTTCTGGAGTGATGGACATATCCGCATCGCTTTCTAAAATTTCTTCTACAAAGGGTTCTATAGGTCTTCTTTTTTCTTCTTCCATACCAAGACTTCGTTTAAATTGATCAATAAATCCCATCTAACAATCTCCCTAATTTCATTACTTCAATTAACCATTCAATTTTAACAATATTTAAATAATTAACAAATTATGTACATTATAGTGATAATGGTAATGTTTATCAACTATTAATTTAATTATTTATAAAAATTATCTAAATTAAATTTACGCTCATGTGTAGTTATCATTGCAAATTTATAGCGTATATTGGTATCTATTTAAATTAAAATAATGAATAATTTAAGTGCATAATAAATACAATTCTATTAAAATTATTACAAAAATATTCGAGATAGCAACTAATAAATTTATGCATCTTTAAGTGTACATGAGCGTAAATTTAAATAGATTATATTGGATATTGATATTTTATAAATTGATAAACTTTTCAAAGATGACATGACTATAAATAAAACATCACGTAAATATTTAAATAATTGACAGAATTATGTACATCAACTAAAACACCATGTATATTATTTAATTATCTTTACTATTTAAATAATCTAAAATACTATCTAAAAGTATTTTTGCTCCTCCATTTCTCATATCGGCCACAGGTAAATTGTACACCGAAAAATCATCAAAATTTTCATTTTCATCTACGTTAAGTAAATTTACAGATAAACCTACTACCTTTGTTGGTTCAATTGCTTCAATTGCTTTGATTTCGTGATCAATACCTCGTGGATGTCTATAAGGATGATTTGGCCTATGACAAACTATAGTGGCATCTGGTGCAGCACCAAACAATATTGATGCCGATAATCCTCGAGGATGAGAGTTTCCAATTTCAGTTAAGCTTGCTTGCCCTTCAATAAAAATTATTTCAGGAGATTTCTTTTCTTCAACAGTTTTTATTGCTTGCAATATAGCAGAACTAATATCCATGACCGAAAGGCTCCCTGCTCTAAAGTTCATGTCGGTTGGTTCTTCCAATCCCATTTCATCGGTGGATATAATTCCAATATTAATCCCTCTTTTCATGGCTTCTTTTCCTAACAATCTCGTTGTGGTTCTTTTACCACACTCCTGTGAAGTTCCTCCAACAAAAACGATCGATGCCTTTGGTTTATATGATATCTTAGGTAAAATCTCACAACATTTTTCGGTACCAACTCCAAAAATTTTTTCAATAATATCTAAACGAGGAGTGATTTCTTTTAAGACAACATTTTTATCTTTTGCCAACTTTAACAAAGATGAATTTCCAGTCAATGAAAGTGATCTAAATGAAGACACCACATTTTTTCCTGCTGAAATAGCTTGAACCGCGTACATTAATGCTGTTCCTTCTGCACCTATTGGTAACATAATAGCTACGCTTTTAACGTCCGTATTTTTAAGTAAGGATAGGAGGTCTGATGAAACATCAGATCCACAGAAAGATCTCCCTTGCTTTTGTTTATCATTGTCCACAAACCCAACAGCTTTAATTCCTTCAAAATTGGCAAATTTCTCTCCACCTCCACCACATCCAATTATAATATATGGATTAAGTTCTTGAAGCTCTTTAACTGAGGTCACAGTATGCAAAAAATCACCTATATCTTGTTTACTAATAATAACGCAGTTCAAATAATAATTTGAGTACTCAATCTATGATCAAATAATAAACTTTTATCGTGATTAAATATAAACTTTTATTATCAAAAGTGACTTTTAAATTAAACACGGTCTTGTTAAACATTTCATGATTTTGTAAAATTATTTATATTTATTTAATTAAACCATATATTTTATTTATTAATAAGATATATAAATAACTGTTATTTTATAAAATGGTAACAAGGGTAAGTAGAATATTTCAAAATATAAAATTTGATATGGTGGTTTGAACAATCATCAATATTTCAGTATTTTTATATATACACATAATATAATATTAAAATAAACATCACGTTTAGTCATGCTTAGCAGAAGTCGTTAAAGGTGTTTAATTGGAAGAGAACGAAGGAATATTAATTAATTGTCCAGCTTGTAATGGAATAAAAACCGCACATTCACGAATTAAGACTGAAAAAATACCTTACTTTGGTGAAGTAATGGAAGCATCAATTGTCTGTGATGTATGTGGATATAAACATAGCGATGTAATGGCTTTAGATCAAAAAGACCCTGTTAGGTATGAAATAAAAATATCCAAAGATAAACTATCTAACAGAGTAGTTAGATCACAATCTGCAACTGTTTCCATACCAGAACTTGGAATTAAAGTAGAGCCAGGACCAAAATCACAAGGTTATATCTCCAATATTGAAGGAGTGTTGAATAGATTTCAAAATGGAGTGAAACAAGCCTTAACATTATTCCCAGAAAATGAAGCTCAAAAAAATGCAAAAATTATCCTCGAAAAGTTAGATAAGCTATTAAATGGTGAACTAAAAGCAGACTTGATTATCGAAGACCCACTTGGTCAAAGTAACGTAGTTGGTCTTGAAGTAAAAAAAAGATCGTTAAGCAAAGAAGAGTTGGACAATTTAAAAAATAATTTTACCATCATCGATTCAACCGATCAATGAAACAAGAACACATTTTATTTGAAGATTTTACCCCAAAGATATGATACCATTGGCTGTGCAACAATTATTTTTTAAATTTTAGTTAAAAACCGTTAAATTTATATATAATGAGTTGTAATAATCTTATATGAGTAAAAAAAATATGGGGTTTTGATATAAGTGGTTTT
>JAITEE010000082.1 GCA_031282205.1 Candidatus Methanovirga aequatorialis
ATAGATCATGTTGTTACTGGTGAGGGAGAAATTTCATTTTTTAAGATTATTCAAGCTAAAAAAGAGAATAAGAAACTTGAAAAATTGATACTTGGAGAAAGGATTGAAAACTTAGATGAATTAGGTTTTATCAATAGAGACATATTCCCAAAAGAAAGAGTTAATAATCTTAATTTTCAACTTCCTTTTTTTAGTATTATGACAAGTAGAGTATGTCTTTATAATTGTAAATTTTGCCAACCATCATCAAAAACTATGTTTGGGACAAAATTGAGAGTCAGGTCACCAGAACATGTTGTTAAAGAAATTTTATATTTAAAGGATAAGTACATGTTGAAGTCTTTTTATTTTATTGAAGATAATGTTTTACAAGATAGAGAATGGATTATAAAATTCATTGAATACTGTAAGTCCACAAATTTTAAGGCAACTTTCATGATGCTTGGAAGATCAAATAACATAATAAAAAATGAAGATTTGATTGGAGAACTTTATGAGATCGGATTGAGAGAGGTTTTTATTGGATTTGAATCTGGGTCTGATAAAATGTTAAAAGAGTTTAATAAAGGAATTAATGTTAAAACAAATGAGAAATCTATACAAATATTAAATAAATATCAGATAAAAGTGGATGGTGGATTTATTTTTGGATTTCCTTTCGAAACCAAAGAAGACATGAAATTAACAGAATCATTCATAAAAAAAAATGATATCGATTATTTAGGATTATCTACATTTATTCCATATCCTGGAACTTATTTTGCTAAAGAATATAAAGAAAAAGGATTGCTTTATAATCCTGAAAATGTGGATGTGTCATTGTATAAGCCAAAAATTAAAGGCATTAATTATTATCGTGTTGTTTGGATGATATTTAAACTAAACTTCAAATATCAATTTTCAAAGAAAACTTCTCTTAAATTCAGAATAATAGAATTTTTAACATTACTTTACCATTTTTCAGGAATTACAATATTTTACATACAATATTTCTTAAAAAGATAGAGGCTTATTTTTTTAATTTTTTCATACTTTACAAGTTAATTTATAAACAATGATGTCAATAATTTTTATTTCATTAAATAACTTATATTTTTTGAATAATTTAAAATTATTTTTTCAAGTAAATAAATGATATGATTTATCAAATCTTCAAAATCTTGATAAGAATGATAATTACTATTAAAAAGAAGGATTAACTTAAAAACATCTTGATTAGATGGTTTAATAACTCTAATTAAAAGCTCATTTTTCGTTATATTATCAATATCATGGTTAGTCATACCTTCTACTTTTTTATCTAAAATAAATTTATTTTCAATTAAATAACTAAATTCATATAATGTTTTCATAGGATTCAAATCAGATAACATTTGGGAAAATTTGTGAAAAACCTTACTTGGAGGATTATTAATAGCATTATCAAATTTTTCCATCACTTCTTTCAAATAGTTATTTAGAGGAATATTATAATCAATATTAAAAAATAATGGAAAACTATCAGCAAACAAACCAATTGTATTATAATATTTAGGATTAGTATGTCCATTAAAAATTGTTTCTAATATTACATTTTTATTGTTATTAAAATTAGTCAATGCTAAAACTGTTGAAGCCAGGAAAAGATGATGATGTGAGATATTATATTTTTTACAGAACTTATTAACTAAGTCAAAGTTATCATAATTAATTATAATTGAATCACTGTTTCTCTTTGTTTGAGGTGTATCATTTAAATAATAAGAAAAAGGAATTTTTCCTAAATTTTTCTTCAAATATTTTTTAGATATTTCATCTCTATTTTTTTCAGATTCTTCTAAGTCTATACAATAATCAAAATAATCATATTTCTCTGGAATACTTTCACTGTAATACAAATTAAATAATTCAGTTTCAAAAATGTCATTAGAATATCCATCAAAAATAAGATGATGAATACTATGAACTATATAAACTTGTTTATTATGGTGATATATCTCAAAATTAAATAAAGGATCTTTAAATAAATCAAAGTCTTTAACAAAGTTACTTAATATGTCTTCATTTAATTTTTTATTATAAATATTAATTTCAAATTCAAGCTTATCATTAATTTTTTGATATATGATACCATTAACATTGACAAGATGAATTTTAAAAATATTATTCCTATTAATAAGATTAATCAGAGCATTTTTTAATTTATAAGGATTCAAATCCCCAAAAATGAAATAGCCTGAGATCAGTAATGTTATAGAAGGTTCTCCAAGTTGAATCCTATTTAAATAGCTATATTGTTGTGGAGTCAAAGGATAATAATCTCTTAACTCATGTTCACCATAAGATACAGGCTTACATTTTTCAATTAACTTAGATAAATCCTTAATATTGATATTAGTACTCATTAAATCATTTAATCGTAATTCTATACAGTATTTATTTAAAACTTTATTTGCCAATTGATTTAAAGATAATGATGTGAAACCAATGTTTAAAAGATTATTTGTTACTCCGAAATTAGTATGCCCCAATATTTCAGCACAAATATCAAATAGTTCCTGTTCTAAGTCATTAGAAGGTTCATTAATCTCACTAAAATTATAATCATAATCTTTTAATTCTTTCACGCTAATTTTACCTGTCGGTGTCTTTGGAAACTCCTCTAAATATACATAAACTTGGGGAACCATATACTGTGGTAGTTTTGTTTTCAGATTTTTTTCTATGTCTTCTTTCAGTTTATTTATTTCATCACCCTTTAAAAACTTTGACTTAGTTGTGAAATACAACACTAAAACCTGATTATCGTTTTTATTGTTAACTGTGACAATAGTTTTTTCAACACCAATATCTTCTGGAACATTATTTTCAATCTCACCAGGATCAATTCTCTGACCTCTTAGTTTAATTTGGTTATCTTTTCTATCAATTAATCTATAATTATTTTCCTCATCAACTAAAGCCAAGTCTCCAGTTTTGAAAAAAGGAATACTGTCAACAGTAGTATATTTTTCTTCTGTTAACTTTTTATTATTCCAATATCCTTTGGTAACTCCGTAGCCTCCCATCCATAATTCACCAGTGATACCATTTGGCAGGGGATTACCATCAACATCCATTATATTGCCGATTATGTTTAAAGTAGGTTTTCCAATAGAAAAATTGTTGGTGTTTGAGATATTGTTGATAAATGTATGACCACAAACTTCAGCTGTCCCGTAAACATTAAGTAATATAGCATCAGTTGTTTTTTTTAACTTATCCAGAAATATTTTATTTAATTTTTCACCTACAAGTATAATTATCTTCATATCTTTCATTATATTTAAATTATTTTTATCATCAATAATTATATTTAAATATGAGGGTATTGTAGTTGTAATATTAAATTTAGTCTTCCCATGTAACTTTTTTAGTTTAAAAGGATTGTTTAGTTGGGTGTCATTAGCTAAAACAATTGATATCTCATTTAAAAGAAAGATAAATAAGTCTTTAATGAATACAACAAAAATAGGTTGAGTCATGAGCAAATATCTATCATTTTTTGAAATCATATTGTATTCTGGAATTTTTGAAGTGTATGCCATTGATTTATGAGTTACCATGATTCCTTTAGGTTTACCTGTAGAACCAGAAGTGTAACTAATGCAAAACATATCATCTGGTTTCAAATTAATTTTTGGGTTTTCATCACTACTTGTTTT
>JAITEE010000183.1 GCA_031282205.1 Candidatus Methanovirga aequatorialis
AACTCTTTTTGTATACGAATTTTTAGATAGGAGGTCATAGTTTCCACTTAAATAAAAATGGTCAAAACCTTCTTTTTAAAATTTCATCTGTTTTTTTTTAAATTGAGATGTGGACAAAAATCTAAATTTTAAAATTAAAAAGCTCTAAAAATGCTTTAATTTAGAAAATAAGAAAATTTTTTCTTAAAAAAATTAGTTTTGACCACCTCTCAAATTTTTAAGTATATTTCTTTTTTTATTTTTCATCCATCTTGCATCTTTTACAATGAGCACCAACACTAGATTGTTCAGATTCACTTTAAAACATCTTTTAAATCGTTTAAAAAATTAGTTTTATCTTTAACAGATTTTTTTTCCTTATCCAGAGATGTGGACAAAAACTAATTTTTTTAAGAAAAAAATCTTTTTTTATAAATCAAAGCATTTTCTGGTTGTTTTGATTTTAAAATTTAGATTTTTGTCCACCTCTCATCCAATTAAAATTTTTATAAAACTGATTCACGAACTTTATCATTGTTTTTATCTTTTAAATATTCTTTAATCTCTTTTCACTTAATTTTAACAAATTCAAACATAAATCAATCTCATCCAATCTAATCATATTATATGAACTATTATTTGATTTAGCTATAGTTCAATCAATGCTTATATGATATAAAATCAGTGAATTCTTCTTTTCCTGCTTCTTTTAATAAATCTATCCTGCATTTTTTTGAATTAAATATCCATGATCTTTTTAAATCTCCTTAAAGTCCTTGCAGAAGGTGTTAAACCTCTTGCAACAAACTGATAAAATCTGATGAAACTGTAAATGCTCGTATGTGCGTTCTGTAGATGCCACACAATCAACAGAAGCATAGACATCCAAAAAAATTTTTATAGCTATAATTAATTGTATATAACTCTTTATATATAAATCTAACGGTTTTAAGAATTTTGCCTTTGTCTCAATGTGTAGTAAAAGTTAGGTAAAACAACATGAACAGTATTTAAAAATAAATTGAAAAGAATTAAATATTCAATGAAATTTAATTTTTGTTAATCATTTCATTAATTGAATCTGCCATTGCATGGCCTTCAACAAAAATTTCAACTTTACTTACCCCTTCAATTTCTGAAGCCAAAGTTTTAGTATCAGCAGCCATACGAGCAACACTCATACAGGCAGGATTAGTAGGCTTTAAACTAATCTTTACGTTACCCTCATCATCAACTTCGATATTTTGAACAATCCCCATATCCACAATACTAACACCCATGTGCGGATCGTTAACCTTGGAAACCGCATTTTTAATTTTCTCTTTTAAATCATCTGACATTCTATGCCTCCAAATTAATAGTAGTAGTATGTATTAATTTAGTATATATACTTTATCATGTTTTACAGATTTAAACCATATCACTTAATCATTCAAAACTTACAGTTTGATTGTACATAGTTCTTTTAATTATATTAAGAAGTACGGCGTCAACAAAAAGTAATGAGGTTAACTCAAAAAGGTCTGGAAATATATTCTTTGATAAATTTTCATTGGTCGAATCAAATTTTTTAATTGGAATATTTAAATCTGAAAGTTTACCCAAAGATGAATTAGAATCAGGTGTAATTGACATTAGTTTAGGATCTATCTTTTTTCTGGCTATTTCAAAAGTATTTACAATATACTCCGATTCACCTGACCTTGAAAAACCAATAACACAATCTTCTTTTTCAACGGCTGGAGTCGACACGTTACCTATTAAATAACTATCAAAACCGTTTCTTATAAGTTGCGATGCACAGGATTCTGCTGCAAATTTTGAAAATCCAACTCCTATTGTGAAAACACGATTTGAATTAAGTATTGTCTCAATAAACTCGTTAACCTTATCGTTTTCAACATCCATAACTAAATTTTTCATATCTTTTAATGCGTTTTCAATCAACTTTTGTATTAACATCATCATTTTAACCTATCAACTAACCTTATTTTAGATCGTTATTTATAAAGTTAAATATTGTTTTATATAATATAAACATTTTCATATCATCAAGACCCTTTAGTTCCCACTTTATATGAACACCTTGCCCATGGAAAACGTTTCGACAGAGTATCATCAAAAAAAATATGACAATCGAAATGATCTATTTGAATCGACTATTTTACCATCTAAAACTTCTATTTGTCTATTTGCTAATTTAGAAACATTTAAATCATGTGTAACCACAATCAAAGTAACATTTTCTTTTTCATGTAAATTGATGAGGAGTTTTAAAATATCGTTAGATGTTTTTGAATCAAGGGATCCAGTTGGTTCATCGGCAAGGATAATTGAGGGTTCATTTACTAAAGCTCGTGCAATAGCCACTCTTTGTCTTTCACCTCCAGATAATTTTGTTGGTTTCATTTTTGCTTTATCTTTTAATCCCACTAAATCCAAAAGATTTAAAGCATTTTCTTTCCTTCTTTTTCCACTCATTTTGTGAACGTACAATGGGATCTCAACGTTCTCGACTACTGATAGATTAGGAATTAAATTATGAAGTTGAAAAACAAAACCTACTTTTTCAGAACGGAAGTTGTTTAATTTCTTTGTTTTATTCAAGTTGTAACCAGCAACTTCAACACTACCTTCATCCCCAATATCTAAAGCTCCAATCATATTAAGTAAGGTAGTTTTTCCAGAACCAGATTGCCCAACAATTGAGACAAAATCTCCTTCGTCTATCTCAAGGTCAACACCATTTAACGCTTTAATGTTTCCATTTTCATAGCTTTTTTTAAGATTGTTAATTTTAACAATGGACGTCATAATCTTCACCTAACTCCTTTTTAGATATTTTACTCATATCCTAACGCTTCCGTTGGTGTCAACTTACTCGCCCTTAAAGCGGGATATAATCCACCAATTAAACCAACGAAAATGGCTACCACAAAACCTTTAATGAACGTTTCCAATGTGAACACAGGACTAAATATACCTCCCATCATTCCTACTGCAACCAATGCCTTTAAGACAATTACTCCAATAATTGAACCTATAACAGCTGAAAATAAAGTGAGCACAATAGATTCTCCCAAAATCATAGAGAGTATTTTGGTTCTACTCCATCCAACGGCTCTTAAAACACCAATTTCTCTTGTTCTCTCAAAAACTGTCATTATCATAGTGTTAATAATTCCAACTCCACCAATAATGATCGCAAGTAAAGAAATTGCCAAAGAAGCACCGTTGATCATGTTCATCAAATCATCCATTCTCTTAACATCAGAAACTGAAGTTACAGTACTTATATTTTCCCCATATTTATCTTCAATCATCTTAGCCACTCCTCTAATATCTGCCCCTTTTTCAACATAAACAGAAATCATAGACAAACTTTTCTCATCTTTAACCATCTTCTGAATAACGTCAAGTGAAGTGAATATTGAACCATCTTGATTTGAATTTCCAGATTCAAAAATTCCAACTATTTCAAATTTATCCTCACCAATGTCCAATTCATCACCAACATTTTTATTTAAGTTATCAGAAGCTAATTTACCAATAATAACTTCATCATTAGCATTTTCATCGATATTTCTACCGTTAATTAAGCTACTATCTCTCGATTTTAAGTCGTTGTAGTTCAATCCTCCAACGGTTAAAAATTTACCTTCCACTGGTAAAGTTGCTAAATAAATTCCTTTAGCATCTTTAACACCTTGAATTTCCTTTATTTTACTTAACCAATCCTCACTAAAGGTAGATGTTCCATAGGGATTGATGCCTGTTCCATTCTGTTGTTTACTTAAAATAGAAAAATCAGCACCTCCAACATGCATAGTTTTATCAAAGCTTGCGGTGAGTCCATTACTCAATGCCCCTAAACCCACAATAGTGGCTATTCCTATTGCAATGCCCATAACTGCTAAAAACGAACGAATCTTATTTCTAAAAGTATTTTTAAATATTAACACCAAAAATGACATAAAACATCTCCTCCAAAGAATATTATATTTTAGAATCAAATCTTTTGCATTTTAAGATTTTTTCTATTTTATTAAAATTTATTATCTCTTTATAGTGATAATGGTAACGTTTGTCAATTATTAATTTAATTATTTCTTATAAAAATTCTCTAAATTAAATTTAAATAGATTATATTGAATATTGATATTTTATAATTGACAAACTTTACCAAAATCATTATAAAATATTTAGAATAGTTAATAATTATTATTATAATGGAATAAAGAATATTTGTGATTATTCACTTGATTTTAAAATATTATTTTTAATTAATTTTTATTTAAGTCTTATTATTAAAATAACTATTAAACTATAAAATAACTATTAAAATACTTTTATTTTTAAAAATATTAATTATATAGGGTGTTAGAAATTTAGTGAATTTTCGAGCATTTTCCATGCTTATTTCATTCTGTAGCATGATTCATATATATTAGAGTCTAAAAGTACACAGTATTTAATCGTGAAAATTGAAATAAAATCAATATTTGTTCTTAAATTTAAATAAAAGAACGTATGAATCTT
>JAITEE010000201.1 GCA_031282205.1 Candidatus Methanovirga aequatorialis
ATAATTTTGTTAGATTTTAGACGAGCCCAGTAAAATTAAATATAAAACTAATATGTGAACCAACGGGACTGTATGGGGATTGCCTTTGATAAAACTAACATATATTAGTGGATTAGGAAAGTAGTTTAGAGACTACAACTATGAATGTAAGTCATTATGGATAGATTCTTAGGAATCTATGATGAGGTAAGTCATAGTAGTTTAAAAGAAGATTATTAGCTGGAGGATATTAAAATGGTACGAGCATATACAAGAAGAGATTATATAAGAAAAGTTCCAGTTTCAAGAATTGTTCAGTATGACATGGGTAATTTGTCCCATAGATTTCCAGTAACTATTAGTTTGACTGTTAAAAAACCAGTTCAAATTAGGCATAATGCTTTAGAGGCGGCAAGAATAGCTTCTAATAGATATATGCAGAGAAAAACTGGAAGATTGGGTTATCACTTAAAAATAAGAGTTTATCCTCATCAGATTGTGAGAGAAAATCCTATGGCTACTGGTGCAGGAGCGGATAGGGTACAAAGCGGTATGAGAAATGCTTTTGGTAAATCTATTAGTTCTGAAGCTTTTCTTTCAAAGAACCAAAGAGTCATATCTATTTACACAAATGCAAAAAATTTTGAAGATGGAAAAGAAGCATTGAGAAGAGCTTCCATGAAGTTACCTGGTCAATTTAGAATAGTGGTTGATGAAGGTGCAGACTTAATCAAATGATCTTCTTTATATACTTTATTTCGTGTTTGATAAATTATTTTACATATTTAATAAGTGATGTTTAATAGGATCGTAACCAATACGTTATCGTTGTTAAATGATCATGAAATAAATTTAAATTAGAGAAAAGACATGATTTTTTAACTTAGAACAAATTTTAAGCAAAGAAAAAACATGGTTTTCTAACATCTCAATTGCAAATATAGATCAAAGATTTTAAAAAGGTTAAATTATGTATGTTAAAAATTTTGAAGAGATAAGTAAAGAAGAAGTGGGTATCGCTGGGGGAAAAGGAGCTAACTTAGGGGAATTAACTCAAGCAGGAATTCCTGTTCCACCAGGTTTTGTAATAACTTCAGAGACTTATAGGAAGTTCATGACTGAAACTGGAATTTTTGATAAGGTCATGGATTTATTAAAACCAGTGGATGTTAACAACAATAAAGAGCTTCAGTATGTAGCAAAAAAAATTAAGTTGTTGATAACATCAACAGAAATTCCGAGAGATATTCAAACTGTTATTATAGAAGCTTATAATGCTTTAGGCGAGAAAACTGGAGTAGAAGAAACTGATGTTGCTGTTAGATCTTCTGCAACTGCTGAAGATTTACCTGAAGCCTCATTTGCAGGTCAACAAGATACTTTTCTCCACATCCAGGGAGTTAAACAACTTTTAAAATATGTTAGAATGTGTTGGGCTTCTTTATTTGAAGCAAGAGCTATTTTTTATCGTGAAGAAAATAATTTTGAGCATTCAAAGGTGTATATTGCTGTTGCTATTCAGGAAATGGTTCCATCTGAGAAAGCAGGTGTAATGTTCACTGTTAATCCATCAACTGGTGAGAATGTAGCCTTAATCGAAGGTTCTTGGGGTCTTGGTGAGGCGGTTGTTTCTGGTACTGTTACACCAGACACTTACTACGTTGACAAGAAAACGAATGGGATCTTAAGTGTTAGTGTTGCCGATAAAAAGAAAATGTTTGTTAGAAAACCTAATGGAAGCACTTTTGAAGATAATGTTCCTGATGACATGAGGAATAAAAGAGTTCTATCTGATGAAGAGTTAATTGAATTAAATGAAATGGGTAAAAGAATTCAAGCTCATTATCAAGTTCCTCAAGATACTGAATGGGCTTTTTATAAGGATAAATTGTTCTTATTGCAATCAAGACCTATTACTACCTTGGGTAATGAGTCAAAATCTGAAGATTCAGATGTGGTAGGTGATAGAGAAGTTTTAATTAAGGGATTAGGTGCAAGTCCTGGATTAGGTTCTGGTGAAGTTAAGATCATCACCAAGATTCAAGAGTTAGATAAGGTTAAAGAGGGAGATATTTTAGTCACAACCATGACAACTCCAGATATGGTTCCAGCAATGAAACGTGCAGATGGAATTGTTACTGACGAAGGTGGAATAACTTCACATGCGGCTATTATATCAAGAGAACTTGGAATTTCTTGTGTGGTTGGAACAGGAGAAGCAACTTCAACTTTAAAAGAAAACGATATAGTTACAGTCGATGGTAAAAAAGGTTTTGTTTATGAAGGAGAGGTTAAAGCCCCTACAGGAAGTCAAGATGCTACTCAGACAGTAGTTCAAAGTGTGTCTGCCCCAATTTTAACGGTTACAGATGTTAAGGTAAATGTAAGTATGGCTGAAGCAGCTGCTAAAGCAGCAGCAACTGATGCTGATGGTGTAGGACTCCTTAGAACAGAACACATGATATTGGCTACGGGTGTTCATCCTAAAAAGTTCATCTTAGAGGGTAGAGAAAATGAGCTTGTGGATACCTTAGTTGAGAATATTTTAAAAGTAGTTGATGTTTTCTATCCAAAAACTGTATGGTACAGAACATTGGATGCTCCGACTGATGAATTCCAAACCTTAGAGGGTGGAGAAAATGAGCCTCATGAGCATAATCCAATGCTTGGTTGGAGAGGAATTAGAAGAGAATTGGATGAACCAGAAATCCTTGCAGCTGAATTTAAAGCCATTAAAAAATTACATGATAAAGGATACACCAACGTAGGTGTAATGGTACCTCTTGTGCAACATCCATCTGAACTTAAAAAAGCAAAAGATATTGCTGAGAGTGTAGGACTTAGACCACATGTAGATGTGGAATTTGGTATAATGGTTGAAACTCCAGGAGCAGCACTTATCATTGAAGAGTTTATAGATGTTGGGCTTGATTTCATAAGCTTTGGTACCAATGACTTAACTCAATACACTCTTGCAGTTGATAGAAACAATGAACTTGTTTCTAAACACTACACTGAAGAGCACCCAGCTATTTTAAAACTTATTAAATATGTGATTGAAAAATGTAATGAGGCGGGTGTAACGACGAGTGTTTGTGGTCAGGCTGGTAGTATACCTAAGATCGTTGAAAAACTTGTTGAATTTGGAATTTCAAGTGTTTCTTCAAACACCGATGCTGTTGCAGATGTAAGGCGCACGGTTGCTAAGGCAGAGCAGAAATTACTTTTAAATTATGTAAGAAACACCAGTAAAAGAGATTAAACGTATTTCATAACTATCCAAGAGGATTTGATAATTCAATCAGCTATATGGCTATTGTGTGCGAAAATATACGAAATTAGTCAAATGTATTGACAAGTTAATGTCTTAGTAAAAAGATAGATCCATTGGAAGTCGATTAGTTCTACACCTGGAGGTCTCTAATGAAATGGATCATGGTTTTAAGTGTTATAATTTTTGTATCATTAGGGCTAATTTTTGTTTCATCAGCTTTAAATAATTACAACTATAGTAAAAAAATCGCTTTCATTATACCTCATCCAGATGATGAGACCATAGGAGTTGGTGGAACTGTAAATGAGTTAATAAGAAATGGTCATCATTTACGTTTTGATTTAATGTGCGATGGTTCTAGAATGGATACTCCTGTATGGAATGATTTCAATGTCAGAGGAATTGATGGCTTAGATGATAGGGATTATAAAGCAGAGATAAGACAAAACGCATTCGTTCGTGTTATGAATTTGATAAATGTTACCGATTATTGCATGCATGGATATCCTGATGGATCATTAAAGGACTCTGATGTATATTCAGTTGTTGAGGACTTGTACAATAAAGGATACAGGAATTTTTGGACTATATCTGGGGATGGGAATCCTGATCATTTTGCATGTTTTGATGCAGTGCAAACGTTACTTGATAAACATCCAGAGATCATAGTGCATTACTTTAGTAGTTATTTTTGCTATGCTAATAGGATGGTGCATGAACCCTATGTTATGCGTTCTGATTTCGTTGATAATGATATTAACAATTTTTGGATATACAAATCCAATATGTTGAATGTTTATTTTACTGTTAATCATTTGATGAAAGGACTTTATCCTTATGGTGATGGGAGTTATCATTATCACAAAGAAAGAATTTTTTAAATTTATTCTGAAGTTAGAAAAATCCTGATTTTTATCTTTTGTTTTTTTATTCATCTTACCAAATCGTACCATTTCTCTATTTAGCCGTTTAACGATTGTTGAAATATCAATGCAAATTAGATAATTAAGTTTTCATGGACACTTACAACAACGTTTATATGTAAAAAAAAAAATTAATGGATGAAAAAGCTTTAAAATAGAGATATTAAATGACATTTTTATTATTTATCTTGAAGTTTTAATTAATAATAATTAAACTATTAATAAACGAAAAACAGGGATTTCCTAATTCGCTCAGTGAATAACGGATAGTAGAACTCTCCTAAGTTACTCATGTAACAACTGAAAATAAATTTTCCTAAATTTATCCGTCAACACCTTCGTGAATAAACAAAGAATGAATTCTTTTAGGTTCACTTTTTGAACAGCAATGATTTTTAATAATAATTTACAATGAATTTGATGACGTTCTTAAAAAATAAATTCTTTAAAGTTGTATTTAATCAATACAAATTCTTTTTATGATTTAAAATAATTATTCTTAATTTAATATAAATTTTTAATTTAATATAAATTTTAAAATAAATATTTTTATATTGTTGAAATTAAAAATAGAGAAAAAACAAGTTTTTTCTAACTTAAAACAAGTTTTAATTAAAGAAAAAATATGGTTTTTTCTAATTGAACAAGCTCAATAAAGAAAATCATAGATTTTCTAACTCTTTAAGTCGTAGGTTTAAAGAACAATGTAACTGGCGGAAAATTAAATGAAAAGTGATCATATAAAAAAAGGTCTTAAAAGAGCTCCACATAGATCTTTACTTAGAGCGTGCGGCCTTAAAGATGAGGACTTCAAAAAACCTTTTATAGGAATAGCCAATAGTTTTACAGATATCGTACCTGGTCATATTCATCTTAGAAAAATAGCTGATGCCGTAAAAAAAGGAGTAAGGAAAAAAGGAGGATATCCTTTTGAGTTCAATACCATGGCAATTTGTGATGGAATAGCTATGAATCATGAGGGGATGAGATACTCTCTTCCTTCAAGAGAGATCATAGCAGCCACGGTTGAAAGTGTTAGTGAAGGACATAGTTTTGATGGTTTGGTCCTTATTCCAAGTTGTGATAAGGTTGTTCCAGGAATGTTAATGGGTGCTGCTCGTTTAAATGTTCCAACAATTGTTGTGACTGGTGGAGCAATGGTCTCAGGAATTTATCAAGGTGAAAAAGTGGATTTAATAAGCGTTTATGAAGCACTCGGATCTTACTCCTCTGGTTTAATGACCGAAGAGGAGTTATATGAATTAGAAAAATGTGCCTGTCCAGGTGAAGGTTCTTGTTCAGGCCTTTTCACTGCAAACACAATGGCTTGTTTAACTGAAGCAATGGGATTGAGTTTACCTTACTGTGGAACAACTCTTGCGACGGATAAGAGGAAAATTGAAATAGCTGTTGAGACTGGAAGAACGATTGTAGATTTGGTGGAAAAACAGATTCTTTTAAGTGACATATTAACTAATGATGCATTTAACAATTGTCTTGCTGTTGATATGGCTTTAGGTGGCTCGACTAATACTGCTCTTCATATTCCAGCCATTGCAAATGAGGTAAAAAACGATGATCTTAAGGTTGACTTAGATCTTTTTGATAGAGTAAGTAGAGAGGTTCCTCATATATGTTCTATCAGCCCTGCTGGAGATGATACTATTTTAGATTTGCATAATGCTGGTGGTATTCCAGGAGTTTTAAAAACAATAAAATCTAAATTATCCACTAATATAATTACAGTTAATGGTAAAACGATAGAGGAGAACTTAAAAGATCTTGGAGATGTTGACAGAAATGTTATTCGCTCTATGGACAATCCTGTCCATAGTGAGGGTGGAATAGCTATTTTAAAAGGGAATTTAGCTCCGAATGGTTCTGTTGTTAAACAGGCTGCAGTAGATGAAGACATGTTATATCATAAAGGACCTGCCAAAGTGTTTAATAGTGAAGAAGAGGTTGTTGAATCAATTTTAAATGGAAAGATTGAAGAAGGAGATGTTCTTGTCATTAGATATGAGGGACCTAAAGGTGGACCAGGAATGAGAGAAATGCTTAATCCAACAGCTGCCCTTGTTGGAATCTCCATTAAGAAAGTGGCACTAGTTACCGATGGTAGATTTTCAGGAGGAACAAGAGGACCATGTATAGGTCATATATCTCCTGAGGCAATGGAGTATGGATTGATTTCAATAGTCGAAAATGGTGATTTAATAGAGATAGATATTAAGAATAGAAAATTGGAACTTGAACTTGATGATGAAGAAATTAGAAATAGAATTTCAAAGGTCAATCATCCTAAAAAAGAGTTAAGTGGATGGCTGAATCTTTATCAGAAGTTGGTTAGTTCCGCTGATAAAGGGGCTATTTTAAGATAAACTTTTAAAATTTTGTGTTTTTTTATGTTCATCAAATGTACCTGTATTTTAGGTTGGTTATATTTTATGATGATGTAGGTTAACATTAAAAATATAATATTATATACAACCTACTTTAAATGGTATGGTAACTCTTTTAAGTTAATGAAAGATTAAAATTTAGAGAGTAAGTAATATTTTTTTTTAAAAGATTTATATTTAAGAAAAGATTATATTTAAAAAGTTTTAGCTATATAAAGAATAATAGTTATACGTAATGTATTTAAAATGATGATAAAATAATCGAGGTGAATCAAATGGCAAAAGTTAAAGGGACAAATAGAAGAACCAGACCTAAATCTCACTATAAAAAACCTGGAAGTAAAAGAGGAAGAGCCACTAAAAGATTTTGATTAATTTTTAACCGTGATTAATTTTTAACCGTTGAATTAAGGATTCAATTTTATGTATTTTGGGGATTTGTAGCATAGAATTTTACTGTTTATTATCTTAACTGAGCCAAAATAGAAAAAATAAAGATGTGTTGAGTCTTCATAAAAACTATCTTGCAACACAGCAACATCCACAACCAGTACAACATGGGCAGTTACACATATAATCCACCTCCATTATAACAATTGTTATTAGTATATGTTTCTACTCATATATAAAAGTTTCCTATAACGTACCAAAAATGTCAATTGGCTGTGCAACAATTATTTTTTAAATTTTAGTTAAAAACCGTTAAATTTATATATAATGAGTTGTAATAATCTTATATGAGTAAAAAAAAATATGGGGTTTTGATATAAATGGTT
>JAITEE010000104.1 GCA_031282205.1 Candidatus Methanovirga aequatorialis
TAATGTTTATCAATTATTAATTTAATTATTTTTTATAAAAATTCTCTAAATTAAATTTAAATAGATTATATTAGCTATTGATATTTTATAATTGATAAACTTTACCAAAATCATTATAATATTCAAATAATCTTTAAAAACAGACATTTTATGATATTTCTTTATAGCATATAACATATATTTTAAGCTTATATTACTTATACAATCCCATATTTATTTAATCCAAGAAGACTGTTTATCTACAGTTGTAGTATTTTATAACTAAATAACAGTATATACATTTTGTTTTTCAAAACTAATAAATTTGGTTTTTACCTAACTAATTGAAAAATAATATAGTTCTCATGAATAAAATGTTTATAGTTCAAGATCAAATTCTTTTGGCTATTTTAAATTTTTTTATTTCTATTAAAAGTTCTCAATATTGAAAATTTATTTTTAATTTAGAGAAATTTAAATGTTTAATGTTAAAAACGAGGAATAAATTCTCCTAAGTCGCTTTCAGTAACAATGGAATCTCCGATTATTGTCGAAGACAATTTAAAAGAATCTTTGATTTCCTGTTGTTATCGAAAATAACTTAGGAAAACTTGTTTTCTGTTTGTTATCGAATGTAACTTAGGAAAGTTTACTTTCCGTTCTCAAATTTATTTTTTGTTCTTAAATTTATTTATCGTTTTCTTTTAAAATAATCAATAGATTATTGTTGGTTTTAAATATAAAAAAGTCATATTGGTTATTATTTCAAACAATATATCTCTTAATGATACATATATAAGTTTATTAAATAATTTAACTACTTCCTTTTTGCAAAAAAAATAGATCCTAAATTATATTAAAAAAAAAATCAAAAGGTATTAAGAGTAGTTGTCACAAATATCTTAAAAAATGAGATAAATATGCAGATCGTGTTAAAATTTTTCATGACGATTCTATTCACCATCTTTATCAAATCTTTATATTTTTCTAAGTTATATATTATAAAAAATATTATTAAATATAAATACAAAACTTTAAACGAAGAATAAATTCTTTTAAATTTCTTTTCATGAGAATAAAAGGTTAAAAAACGAAATAAATTTCCTTACGCCTTGGACAACAAAGGCATGATCCGAAGGGTATTTCAATATTTTTGATCAGATTTTTTTTTAAAAGTTTGGTTGAGACAACCTCTAATTTCAAATTAATAGTAATGATAGTTCACAATCATATTAAATAAATGAAAATTTTGAAATAGTTTCATAAATTAAACCGTTACATTTAAATATAGCTTATTACATAATTAACATGATAATTATTAATGTGGGGTTAGTAATTGAAATTTATAGATGACGTGATAAAAGAATCAGAAGAAAGGTCTGAGAAACAGACCAATAGAATATCTGCAGATATAGATGAGGAACTAATAGACATTATTGAAGATAGTAAAGCTAAAATACTTGTCGTTGGTTCTGGTGGAGCTGGAAATAATACCGTTTCAAGATTAAATGAAATTGGTATTGAAGGAGCAGAAACTATAACTGTAAATACAGATGCGCAAGATTTATTCTACAGCCAAGCAGAAAAAAAGATATTAATCGGTCGTAAGACATGTGGGGGTCTTGGTGCAGGTGGTAAACCTGATGTTGGTGAAATATGTGCAGAAGAAAGTGAAGACGAGATAAAAGATCAGTTTGATGATGCGGATATGGTGTTTGTCACCTGTGGTTTAGGTGGAGGAACTGGAACTGGTTCTACTCCAATAATATCTAAAATAGCTAAAAAGACAGGTGCTTTAACCGTTGCAATAGCCACCATGCCTTTCTCAGCTGAAGGTATTAAAAGGCGAGAAAATGCTGAACAAGGCTTAAAAAAACTTAAAGAGACATCTGATACAGTTATTGTTATTCCAAACGATAAATTATTAGAAGTTGCACCTAACTTACCTTTAAATAAAGCATTCATGGTTTCTGATGAAATTCTAGGCAGAGCCGTTAAAGGAATCACTGAATTAATTACCAAACCAGGTTTAGTTGCATTAGATTTCGCTGATATTAAAAGTATCATGGGAACATCTGGCATGGCAATGATAGGTATGGGAGAATCTGATTCTGGTGACAGAGCATTAGAATCTGTACATGAAGCACTTAACAGTCCTTTATTAGACTTAGACATCTCTGATGCCAAAGGAGCTCTTATCAATGTTTCAGGTAGTTCTGATTTAACCTTATATGAATCTGAAAAGATCATACAAACAATCTCTGATAGACTAGATCCAGAAGCTGAAATCATTTGGGGTACTCAAATTGATGAATCCCTACAAAACACCATAAGAACAACGATAGTCGTTTCAGGAGTAAAATCCCATAAGGTGTATCGTGAAGAAAAAAGAGAAGGAGAAAAAGTAAATGAATTTGATACCATAAATGAAGGTTCTTACGATCCATTAGAAGAGTTTCTCGATGGAACCTTCTCTTAATTAAATTATTTTTATTATTCATTGAAAAATGAGGCTAACTCTTTTAAGCCTAATTTAACGTTAGGTTCATCACCATAGATAGCTATTGTTAAATCATCCTCAAATTCTAAGATTAGGTTCTCATGCTCAGCTATTTCTTGAACTCTATCTTCGGCTATTGGATTTTGAAGATGTATCTTAGCCATTGAAAATCCTGGAGGAGCATTGGTTTGAAACTTTGACCTGTGATCTGCTTTAGCATAGATCTCTTCACCCAAGTTAACTCTTCTTAACTTGTCAATCCATTGATCATAAAACTCATCACCAAATCTTGAAGCCAAATTTAAAAGATTATCTTGGATCTTAGTGATCGTGATGTTTGCACGATCAAACTCTTTAATCATATCAGGGTGACTTGGATCTTTTAGATAAAAACTTATTGATGATTTAACAAGACCTAAATCTCTATTTAAAGTTGAAGGAACAATTATTCCCTTCTTTTTAAGCATAGTAAGCAAATCAACTAATATCAACCACGTTTGCTCAATAGGCAAATTCATAAATGACCTTCCAATATTTTTAAGGTCGTGTGATTAATTTTAGCATCTGCTTCTTTTAATTCTTCCTTAATTTCGTTCCCATTTTTATATGAATCCAAAAATAGAACATGATGACTGTCCGTTCCAGTTATATTTAGAATGGCTATTTCGTCTGTATCATTAATATTTTCTCTTTTCTCGATAGTTGCTTTAAATTGTACATAGGGACCATATTCGGAAGGTAAGTCCTTAAATTTGAATATTCCCTCTAAAGTTGCTATAAACATGAAATCACCAAAATATTTTATATTAACCCCTGTCTTTAAATCATTAGTTGATTTATTTGAAACTCATTTCAATATTTAGTTTTATAACATATAAACATTTCGAGCCGAGATGTGGACAAAAATCTAAATTTTAAAATTAAAAAGCTCTAAAAATGCTTTAATTTAGAAAATAAGAAAATTTTTTCTTAAAAAAATTAGTTTTGACCACCTCTCGAGCCTTTAAAAAAAAATGGTTGAAATTTTTTTATTTAGAAGACAAGGTTAATCCAATTCAAATTCTAACGATTTCTTCTTCAAATTACAGTTATTTTTATGGTGTTCTCTATGGTTTACTTGATAAACTAAGTATCAAACAAACTAAAATCAATAGAAAATTAGAAATTGTACGTCGTTTTTAAATAAGAAATAAGGCAAATGAGTAGTGTTTTGAAAATTTTTATATTCCATAAAACAACTTTCTATTCGATGATAGTTAAAAAAAAAAGAAAAAAAATAGAATTTATTCCGTTGCATTAGCATCTAATTCTGCAACTAATTTAGCAAGAACAGGATCAGAGTTTATTTGATGAGCATCTAAAGTCAATTCACCCTTATTTAATCCCATAGCTAAGCCATAAAGTTGAGCTAAATGAAAAACAGGAATTTGATAGTTGGTTCCATATTTTTGATTGACTTCAACTTGACCCACATCAAACTGCATATGGCAGAATGGGCAGACCTCAACTATAGCATCAACATCTGCATCAACCATGTTGTCAAGTTTTTCCTTGGTGATACTTAAAGCAACATCTTTATCTCTCGCTCTTAAACCACCACCAGCTCCACAACATAACATCTTATCCTTATATGGAACAGATCTTGCACCAGTAGCCTCAACAAGATCGTCCAAAATTCGTGGTCTTTCAGCGTTATCGATACCAATATCTGCAGTTGGTTTTAAAAAATGGCAGCCATAGTGAACAGCAACATCTAAGTTCAATTGCTTTTCCACCAATTCCCCTAACTTATCAAGACCAATGGAGTTGTATAAAACTTCAGCAAAATGTCTAACATTAATAGAACCGTTATACTCTTTATCAACTTCGGATAAAACTTCGTTTACTTCATCTTTAAGTGCTGAGTCATGTTGTAATTCTTCATTAGCTTCAAATAATGAACCAAAACATCCATTACATTCGGTCATTAAATCAGAATCCATTTCTTCAGCAATAACTAAGTTACGAGCAGCTATTGAAACCCATGTTTTTTTATCAAATGAACCAAAAACACCAGGAGCAGGACAACAGGATGCTCCTTCCATATCATTGAGCTTAACATCTAATTTATCAAATAAAATCCTTGTTGCTTTCTCAATTCCAGGATAACGGTTGTTCATAATACAACCTAAAAAGTATGCAATTTCCATCTTCAAATCTCCTTAAAATCATTCCATTAATTCATTGGTTTCCATATTATAACCAATCAATTTGTCAAATCCCGTTGCTTTACAGATGGCCCTTATATCTTCTAATGCCTTTGCATCTGAATGAGTCGTTGGTGGTAACTCAGATAAACCAACTTTTTTCCTTAAGATTTTAGTAGCGTCATTAATCGGTACACCATGTCCCGTTTTTATAACAAATGAACCAGTTGCTCTATGGGCTGGAGCCATAAACCCAGCTTTAACAGCTTCATTACGTGCTAATTTAATAATTTCAACTATTTTAACGCTTCTTGGACATCTTTCTTGACATGTGTAACAGGTTGTACACATCCATAATGATGGATCAGAAATTACTTCATCTTTTAATCCCATTAAACATTTTCTGACAATTTGTCTTATTTTATAAGGAGTTCTTCTTCCTGAAGGACATCCTCCACTACATGTACCACATTGGAAACAGTGTTCTACAGAATCAATACCTGCATCAACAAACAATTGTGTAAATTCTCTATTAACACTTTCTGGTTTAATTACCATATTTTCTTCTAATAAAGTCATATTATCTCCTTTTTCATCTTTTTCTTCTGAAACTTCATTTTTTTCTTCGACAGCTAATTCAATTTCATCTTCAGAATCTTTTTTTATTGAATCTCCTTTTGGAGTTGGTTTTTCATCTATAACTTCAACAGATTCAGATCCCTCTTTAACAGGGTCTGCCTCAGAAACCTCCTGTTTTTTAATTTCTTTTTTAGAAGATTCTTTTTTAGTAGATTCTTTAGGTTTAGGTGTTGTAGAATTTTTAGTAACAGAAGATCCAGTCTTTTCTTCTGTAATTTTATCTGTGGAAGAACGTTTATCTTTAGAATCAATATCTATATTAACAGGTGCTTCCTTAACAGATTTATTCTTAATTACATCCTTATTGTCTCCTCCAAAGAGAGATTTTAGACGTTTAATTAAAGACATTTTTTATCACACCTTTGAAATTAATGGTTAACCTTAATTTCATATTAATTAATTTTTATTGTGTAGTATATAAAGGTTACTAAAATTTTAAGTTGTGTAACCTTTTAGGCACCACATGAATCACACTTAATATTATTCTA
The DNA here is from genome assembly GCA_031282205.1 of Candidatus Methanovirga aequatorialis. Classification (GTDB taxonomy): domain Archaea; phylum Methanobacteriota; class Methanobacteria; order Methanobacteriales; family Methanobacteriaceae; genus Methanovirga; species Methanovirga aequatorialis. The sequence continues at coordinate 5,793 of JAITEE010000104.1, forward strand.
TAGTTTAAGACCTAATTTTTAGCAGTGTTTACTAAAATTTCTTTTATCTTTTATACAGTGTTTCAAATAATTGATTTTTTTAATTTTCAGGAATATACAACTTTAATTTTATATTCGATGATTATAATGATTTTGGTAAAATTTGTCAATTATAAAATATCAATATCCAATATAATCTACTTAAATTTAATTTAGATAATTTTTATAAAAAATAATTAAATTAATAATTGATAAACATTACCATTATCACTATAAAAAAAATAGATATATAAAATTTAATTAAACATTAAATTAAAATTCATATTATTTATCTTTAAATTTAATTAGTAGTAATTAAATTAAGACAAAAATATCTTATACGCTTCGACTATGTTTTTTTAAAAAAAAATAAGCAATTTAAACGTTAATCAAACTGTTAATTCTATCTTTAAACATGAATAACCCACATCCAAACAAAATAGAAATCATACCTAAAGATATAAAATACATTATCGGATCTTGTTTATAAAATTTAACAATTAGAGCACATATAGCTTGAGATACCGAAGTACTTAAAAACCATAAACTCATAAATTGTGATTGAAATGCTTTTGGAGATAATTTAGATGTCAATGATAGTCCAATTGGAGAGATTAACAATTCTCCTAACGTAAGAATGATCCAAACAACCACTAAGTAGAGTGAACTAATCTTTGCTCCTCCAGCCAATATTAGCACCACCGCCAATATTAAAAATGATATTCCTGCAAGTAAAAGACCTAAAACAAATTTAATTGGATCTGATATTTGATCGTCCTTTGACCATAGCCATGAAAAGATAGGAGTTAAAATAATAATAAACATGGGGTTTAATGACTGGAACCATGATGGGAGAATCCAACCTAAAGAAACGTTTGTATCAACAAACCATGCCAAAACATTATGAGTTTGGTCAAACAGTACAAAAAATATAACAGCCCCCACAAATAATGGAATATAAGCAATCACGTTGTTAATTTCCATTTTATCCATTTTTTTAGAGCTTAGTATCATGACGAAATATCCAACAATGATTAAACAAATAAAAATCGAAATTAAAACTATAACATTCTCAACATTTAAATATCCTATAAAATTCAGATAAATGACCATTAAAGAAAATAATATAAAAATAGAAGCTGCATAAATGAGTTTTATTTTATCTTTTTTAATCAAAGGATAATTAGGATGTAAGAGTTTTTGTTTTAGTATACTTTTTCGAGTTAAAAAATATATTAAAAGAGCTGAAAACATTCCAATTGCAGCCAATAAAAACCCAACATGAAAATTATAAACATCAGCCAAATATGATACAACTATTGGAGATATGAAACTTCCCATATTAATACCTAAATAGAATATCGTGTAAGCCGAATCTTTCCTTTGATCGTTCTTATCATAAAGTAATCCAACCATAGTAGAGATATTTGGTTTTAATAACCCTGTTCCAATTATAATAAATGTCAACGCTAAAAATAGGAAAATCACTCCTTCAGCTAATGTTAAAACAACGTGTCCAATCATGATCAGAATTCCACCATAAAGGACAGTTTTATAAGGACCAAGTAAACGATCACTAACAAATCCTCCTAAAACTCCAGATAAGTAAACCAAAGAGCCATAAATAGCTACAATCTGAGTAGATAAAGCTGGATCTAATCCAAGACCACCATTACTAACTGAGTAATACAGATAATATAATAAAATAGCACTCATTCCATAGTAACTAAACCTTTCCCAAAGTTCTGTGAAAAATAATGTTAATAGTCCATAAGGATGTCCAAAAAAGTTTTTTTTAAATAGTTTCATACTCGTATTTTACTCCTAAATTCTATTCGTATTTGGAGACGTGAAATTTTGTGGAGTTTTTTCACGTTTTCTTTATAATTAAATGCTGATTTTTATGAAAAACTCCACACTTTTTTACACCCTCTGTATTTGAATAAGTATTTATAACATGAAATGTATGCCTTACTAAATCTTATAAAAAATTTTTTATATTAAGATTAATAATTGCAGTTTAGATTGACAAAAAAGAGTAATGAATTAAAATGGAAAAAAACGCATTGATAATTAATGTATTTAGAACTATATGAACATATTGGTTTTTTTCTTCATAAATCTTTAGGTCTTCATTAAGAGTCGTATTACTATATATACTAAAAAGTAGAAAAATGTGTTAGTATTAAACAAGACAATGTATATTTGTAATTATTATTATATATTACTTTATAATATTTAAATAATGTTATTCCTCTATTTAAACTTAATATAACATTTTTCTATACAGACTACTACCCAACTATTAAAAATATAGTTGGTAACATTTATAAAGCTTACCTAGTGTCATGGCAATTTAATTATTTCGATATTTTAGTGTTGTAGTAAATTGCAAAATTAAATTTTCATCATCCAAATATTTCATCATTTAAATAAATATTGAAAATTATAATAAATTTTTATTATTTTTAGAATGCTTAATTTTTTATTTTATTAATAATTTAAAGATTATTTTTAAAAAAATAACTATAAAAATAATTTATTTACTAAAACGAAGAATAAATTCTTCTAAATTCACTTTGTGAATAATATCAATGATTACTAATTTAAATTAAATTTAAAATGAACTTTTAATAAAAATTATCATGGTAAAATTCCAAATCTTAAATTAAAAAAATATTAGATCAATATAAATAATTTTACAAAACACTATATATAACCCAATAAGATATTTTAGTATTACTCCTACTTAGACGATCACTATAGTTAAAAATGTCTCAGTGACAAGATATTTAACAATATCATAACCTGTTTCTAACCTAGCTAATTTTATTGTTCATAATCTAAATATAAAAATAATTCAACAAAATTTAAAGTAAATCAGTTAATCAAAAGACAAGATATTATTTTTTTTAACCAAAGGAATTGTTGTATGCAAATAGATTTATTTAATAATCAAAAGTTTGAGGCTAAACCATTTTTAAAATGGGCTGGTGGAAAAACTCAGCTTGTAAATGAGATAGAATCTATACTACCAAATGTTCTTACTAATAACAAAAAGATTAAGTCTTATTTTGAACCATTCATTGGTGGGGGAGCAGTTTTCTTTCATTTAGCTACCAACTACAATATTAAAAAAGCTTTTCTTTATGATATAAATAAAGAGCTGATTTTAACTTATAATGCTATTAAAAATGATCCTGATGAACTTATTAATCGTCTATATGCACTTCAAGATAGATTTTTACCAAAGGATGATCATAAAAGGAAAGAATATTATTTGACAATACGAAAAAAGTTTAACAATGATTTGGGAACATTTAAATTTGGAGACGTAGATGAAAAACATATTATTAGGGCTTCTTATACGATATTTCTTAATAAAACATGTTTCAATGGTCTTTTTAGATTGAATAAAAAGGGAGAATTCAACGTTCCAATGGGTAAATATAAAAATCCTACTATATGTGATGCGGAAAATATTAAAAATGTTTCAAAAGTTTTGAAAATAGCTGAAATATTTAATAAAAGCTACCTATACTCGGAAGAATTGATCAACAAGGAATCGTTGGTTTATTTGGATCCTCCTTATAGACCTCTTAATAAAACTTCAAATTTTACAAGTTACAGTGAGGATGAATTCAATGACAATGACCAGATAGAGTTAGCCAACTATTTTAGTAGAATAAGCAAAATTGGGGCTAAGGCTATTTTAAGTAATTCTGATCCTAAAAATGAGAATGAGAATGAGAATTTTTTTGATGATTTATACGCAAACTATGATATTTCAAGAGTTAGAGCAAAGAGATTCATCAATCGAGACGGGAAAAAGAGAGGAGCCATTAATGAAATATTGATTAAAAATTATTGAGTTAAAAAATAAATGGTCAAATATGCAAAATTAGGATATAACTACTTTTTTTGACTCGTTACTACCTACAAATCGCACTTATGAGTTTTTTTCTAAATTGAAATAAAGTTTTCTCTAACTTGTAGGAGAAAGTTGTTGAGATCAATATTTTAAATAGCTTAAATAAATTCATCAGAAAAAGTAGAGGATAAATTTAAAGAAATATTAATAAGGTATCCAGAATGTGTAGAGATTTTACCAACAATTTTGGCTATTCGAGATAAAAAATTGGATGTTTTTAATATAGAAAACTTAACATTTAAAAGTATAGATTTTTCAAAGAGAGAATTCAATTTTGATGAAGTGGTAAGATTTTCTAAAGAAACAGGACTAATTAATCTTTTTAATGAAATCCATGATCTTTATTCGTATTTAACTGGAACAGAAGTTGGTTTGGATACTAACCGTAGGAAAAATCGTAGTGGACGTATATTTGAAAAGATTGTTGGCGATTTATTAGAAGAATCTATAAAAGATAATCAACGATTCAAACTAATAGCTGAAGATAGTAGTATTAAAATTAAGAGAAATAAAAGAGCTGATTTTGTTATTTATGAGGATTGTATTCCTAAATTTGTATTTGAATGTAATTTTTACTCTGCAACAGGAAGTAAGCCTATTGAAACTGCAAATGCATATATTGATTTACAAAAAAGATAATGGATTCCAATATGACTTTTATTTGGGTAACTGATGGCTTTGGTTGGAAAAAGATGTTTACTACGATGGAATCTGTTAGTAGTTCTATTGATTATATTTTAAATTACAGAATGTTGAAGGATAATATTAATTGTATATTAGATAGGAAATAGACATATAGAAGTGACAATAATAGCAAAAGATATTTTACTACAGAACGACGTTACACAACTGTTTTAACTAAAATTTGATTTTTGATTAAATTTAAATAAATAAAACATTATAAATATAAACATAAAAGTTAAGTTTGCAAATTTTAAATATTATATAAATCAATTTTTTAATAAATCAATTTTTTAAAAAATTCTGTGTTTAAAATTTATTTTCAACTTAGGAGAGTTTCCAATAGGAAATTAGAGAAGTTTAAATGCTTAATGTTAGAAACGAAGGATAGACTATTCTAAGTTACTTTCAGTAACAAACAAAAAAATCTTTGATTTTCCATTTCTTAAGTTTCCTTTTCACCTTTATTCTTTGTTTATTCATGAAATGAATTTTGGAAACTTTTACTCTACGTTGTTCACGAAGTGAACTTAAAGAAATTTTTTAGTTAAAAGTCTATATAATCATGTTTTTTCTATGTGTTGTAATGTTTAGTAACATAAATTACTGAGATTTAATTTATATTATAGTGATAATGGTAATGTTTATAAATTATTAATCTAATTATTTCTTATAAAAATTATCTAAATTAAATTTAAATAGATTATATTGGATATTGATATTTTATAATTGACAAAC
>JAITEE010000139.1 GCA_031282205.1 Candidatus Methanovirga aequatorialis
TTTAAAATGGTTTAATATCTAAAATAAAAGGTATTTAGCTATTTATAAAAATTATTTTATTTTATCATGTTGGAAATTTGTTAATTTTTTGATTTATAAGTTTATATGATTCTATTTTAATGATTTTTTTTCAAATTATTTGTATTTTTAAAAAATATTGGAATTCTGATGATGAATTATATTAAATATCTGTGGAAATTCCGTCAAATTTTTATATTTTTCAGACACCTTGTTGTATTAACAGCGTACTGTTATGACAATTTAATATTTCATAATATTTATTAGTGTTTTATAAAAATTATTTATATTGATCTAATATTTTTTTTAATTTAAGACTTGGAATTTTGTCATGATAATTTTTATTAAAACTTCATTTTAAATTTAATTTAAATTAGTAATCATTGATAATTTAATAAATAAATTATTTTTATAACTATATTTTTAAAAATAATCTTTAAATTATTAATAAAATAAAAAATAAAGCATTCTAAAAATAATAAAAATTCATTATAATTTCCAATATTTATTTAAATGATGAAAATATTTGGATGATGAAAACTTAATTTTGCAATTTACTACAACACTAAAATATCGAAATAATTAAATTGTCATGACAGTACTTATTACTATTTGAAGAGTAAAATATAACCTTTCGATTTATCAAATTAATATTGGAGAAGTTAATTTTTTGTCATATTCCATAACCTTCTCCATTTATTTAGCATACTCGTTATGTTTGCTTTTGATAGCATTTTTGTAATATGATCGATAGCCAACTGTACCTAATAAAGATCAGTGCTTATGGACATTTTTTATAATGGAGGGATTAATATGGGTCAAACTGAACTAATAAAATCAAAAAATATTGAATCTAAGTACTGGATTCACAAATTTCCTCAAGCATTATTTAAAAGACTAAATAAAAATAAATGTTTGGGAGGATTAAGTAAAAAAGGGATAAAAATTAAGGATATATCTCCCAACGATAAAGTAATCATTTTTACAACATTTAGGGGCAATATTCAATTCATAGCGTATACAATGATTGATGAAATATTTAGTAACGATGAAAATTTATATGATAAATTCGAGTCTAGAACCAAGTTGAAGTTAAAAGGAATAAAATACTTTTCTGATCCTTTAGTTGCTAAAAATATTGCTAAAAATTTAGATTTTATTGGAAATATAGATAAATCTGCAGAATATTTTAGATCAGAGTATAGAGAAATAACAAAAACTGATTTTTATAGAATTGTTGGAGAAAATCAATTGACAAAAGATTTCCCTTCTTATTTTGAAGATTTTTCTTTTTCAGGTGATGATTTTTTAGAGTTTACGATCAAATCAATTTATGGAATTATTAAATCAACAAAAAAAAATCATCAAATTGAAATTAAAAGTTTTTTAACCTATCTAAAAGACGCTTTAAACAATTATGGCATAAAAAAGAGTAGTGATGAACTAATTGAATTTTATGCTAAAAATGCATATAAATTTGGATTTAAACATACACCTTCCCGAGATCCTGACAAATCAGTTTTTTTATATAATCGATCAGGACAAAAAAGAACATTTGGTTACATTAGTTTAGATACTTGATATGTGATAAAATAGCTGGTGATAAAATGGATTATGAAAATATATTAACAGCATTAAAAAATGGAAATGTTCCATCAGATGGTGCATTAGAAATATGTATGGGTAGAGATGATGAAATTAAAGAATTTGAACAAATTCTTGATAAAGTAAAAAATGGTAAGGCGTACACTAAATTTATTAAGGGATCATATGGAGCAGGAAAATCTTTCTTTCTAAAAGTAATTGAAGAGATGGCATACAAAGAAAACTTTGTTGTTTCATGGATAACGTTAAGTAATGAGATTCCATTCAATAAATTTGATGTTGTATACAAAAACATTGCAAAAAATTTAACATGTAAAACTGGAACTTCTTTGGAACATATTATTGAAAGATGGATAACTGGTATCAAAATGATGGCTTTTGAGGAAACTATGGATCCTCAAAGGCAGAATGAAATTATAGAAAGAAATATCCGAGAAGATTTAAGGGAAGTTAGTGAACACTCTAATCCTATGGCAGTAGCCATTGAAAATTATCATAAATTTACGAATATGGGTGACTATGAGACTGCAAAATATATACAATCATGGCTTAGAGGAGATTCCCAAATTCCTTTCACTATAAAAAGAAAATTTGGAGTTAAAGGAGACGTAGATAAAGAAACTGCCCTTAAATATTTAGAGGCGTTGTCTATACTTATTAAATCAATAGGATACGATGGTTTAGTGGTTCTTATTGATGAAGCCGAATTTATCATGAAATTACATACATCAAAACTTAGAGATATAGCATATAATTATATTAGGGATTTGTACGATGATTGTAGTGCGGGTAAGTTCAAAAATTCATTGTTTCTATTTGCGTCTGCTTTGGAGTTCTTTGATGATCCTAAAAAAGGAGTTGTATCTTACCCACCTTTAAACGATAGAATAGAGGATACTTTAAAATCCGATCTTAAAGATATGAGAAAGCCTATTTTAGAACTAAAAGGTTTTAATAGAGATAATTTAGTAGAAATAGCTAAAAAATCAATGATAATTCACGAAGACGCTTATAAATGGAATGGTGGGGAAAAAATTAATCCAATTATTGATACTATAATCGATAAACATCAAGAAAATGCTGAATTAACTGGAGGTAAAATAACTCCAAGAATTTTTATTAGATCATTTATAAGTATTTTAGATACTGTTCAACAAAATCAAGACTTTTTCAGCGATTCAAACTCGATTTTAACTCTTTTTGAAGATAAAGAAGCTGAAATTGAAAAAGAACTTGAGAAAGATTGGTAAATTTTTTATAAAACATGACAAGGTTACGTGATGATTGGTTATCATGGCTAATAACGATTTTTATTCTCTCCTAAGTGACAGAATGAGAGAATTTCTTAGCACCCGTCAAAAATGGAAAAAACTCAACCCTATCCAAAAAGATGCGATTCCTTTAATTTTAGATAAAAAAGATACTTTAATCATCGCCCCCACAGCATCAGGGAAAACAGAAGCTGTTTTAATCCCGATATTTGATGAAATTCTTAAAGAAAGACTAAAACCTACGAGTGTTCTTTATGTAGCTCCTTTAAAAGCACTTATCAATGATATGCATAATAGAATTGAAAGTTGGGGGAAATATTTTGGTTTAACTGTTACAAAATGGCATGGTGATGTTTCTAAATCCCAAAAAGACATTTTTATAAAAAATCCAACTGACTTTTTAGCCATCACTCCTGAATCTTTAGAAGTAATTATGATGAACAGGTCTTTAGACGCTAAAAAGAATATTTTCAAAAACCTTAAATATGTCATAGTTGACGAAATTCATATTTTTGCAAGTTCTGATAGGGGAACACAACTTAACTCTATTTTAAATAGAATTAGGGCCTATACAAATAATAATATAACTAAAATTGGTTTATCTGCAACAGTTGGAAATCCTGTTGAAGTTGGAAAATGGTTAAATTATATAGATCCTCCAGCAATAGTTAAAAACAATGATATTAGAAACTTTTATTATAAAGTTTTCCATGAAAACAATTTTATGGAGGATTGTAAAAATAGGGGTAATGAAAACGAAAATAAAAGACAAGAGGAAGTACTTTCACAACATTTAAAAAAATATATAGGTCGAAAAATCCTTATTTTTTCTTTATCTCGTGCTGGTGTTGAATATATTTATAACAACTTGAAAAAAAATATTAAAAAAGAAAATATTTACTTACATCACTCTTCTATAAATACCAATCTTCGTGAAGAAGGAGAATATAAATTTAAAAATGATAAACATGGTTTTATGGTTTCAACCAGCACACTTGAACTGGGTATAGATATTGGGGATATTGGAATTGTTTTTCAAGTTTTTTCTCCTAAAAATGTTAGTTCATTCTTACAAAGAATAGGAAGGTCTGGAAGAAAATCTAAAAACCAAAGATCAATTATAACAACCTCTGATGAGGATTTATTATTTACATTGGCACAAATTTCACTAATAAATGAAGATAGAATAGAAAAAATAGCTATTCCAACCAACGCTAAAGATATATATTTCCATCAAATCTTGAGTTCTGTTTTTGAAGTAAAAAAAATTAGATTAAAAGACCTTTTCTACTATTTAAAGGATGCCTATGTTTTTTCAAAGATAAGTAAAGAAGATTTTGAAAGAATCATAAAATACATGGATGAGAATGGTTTTTTAGATATCTACAATGGATTTGCTTCATTAGGTTATGAATTTGAAAGAAGATATGGTAAAGCCAACTTTAAAGAATTTTTTTCTGTTTTTTGTCCAAGTTATGACTTCACTGTTCTTGAAGGTAAAGAAGAAATAGGGACACTTGATCCTTCATTGGCTACGGGGTTAAAAGTTGGAGATAAATTTGTATTGGCAGGTCAATCCTGGATAGTAGATACCATAAGTCACGAAAAATTCAGAATATGGGCCAAAAAAACAGGAGAAGGCAATATTCCTCATTGGAATTCTGATGGAATGGCTATTGATAATCTTATATCTCGAAAATGTTATGATATTTTATGTGAGGATTTCAATACTGCATTTCTTCAATCAGAGGATAATAAATCAAGATTTGATGACGAATCAAAAGAAATGATATACAAACTTATTCAAATAGCTAAAGAAAAAGGATTTGAAAAAGGAATAGTTCCAATTGAGATAGATAGGGATATGAACAAAGTATTTGTATATACATTTGCAGGAAATAAGGCCAATATTCTTCTTTCAACAATATTTCAATTATTCTATGAATTATATGATGTTAATGACACAGCTTTTTACTCTTCATTTAAAATAAAAAAGAATTCATTAGAAAATATCACCTTCTCGGATATTGTCAATGTCTTGTATACAATTGAAGAGAAATTTAATCAAGAAAATGAAGAGGAAACACTTGACTTAATTAATAGGACTGTTGGTAAGTTTTATAAAAACAAGTTTATCAATTTCCTCCCAGAAAGGGATCAAGCTATTTTAAAGATGAATATTATTTTTGATAAAGATAGTTTATTGGAGGTAATTAAAAATAACAGTCCTGTCGAGGTTTTTAATGTGGATTTTGATAAGTGGTTTGATTATAATTATAATCAAGAGGATGTTCCTGAAAATTCTGGGAAATGATGACCAAACAATTATAGACAAGGATGAATCAAACATAGGGGGTTATGAAGAAATTGTAGAGTTGCCAGACTACGAGGCAATAGAAGATATTGGATCTAAGTATAATATTCCAATATTTAAAGAAATTGTCCCTACAAATTCATCTTCTTCTTCAATGATTGATGTAATTCAAGAAATTCTATCTAATGAACACCCAGTTCATATAGATCGTTTATCTAAACTATTATTAAACCATTAAACTATTAAAAATCAAATTTTAAATTAAATAGCTGAAAATAATTTAGGAATTAATAATCCTATGATAACTTTAAAAATCAAAAGGAGATTATGGAACCAATTAAAAAATTTATCCATCCACTATTATAATCACAAGTTTATATATTAGTAGTTAAACATACTAAATAAAGTCCAATTACTTTCACCGCAGCCTTGTACTTCAATCGTTACAGGATCCATACTAACTCACCTCCACACCCTATTTTAATTCATTTTGAATTTCCAACCTGTCTCACACTCTTGTAATTCAGTTATCACAGGATTCAAACACATCACCATAATTCAAATCTAATAAACCCGAAGCAATTTTTCACTTCAGCCATTACAGGATTCATACAGTTTCACCTCCATATCATATTTTAATTCATTTTGAATTTCCAACCTGTCTCACATTCCTGCAATTCAGTCATTACTGGATTCATATTACTCCATATTTACATTAAACTTCATTACACTGTCGAGCTTAACAGATTCAGGCATAGTTAAAACTGTAATTTTGATAAATAGCTGATTTTTGAAATTCATGGATAAATTTTTTAATTATGGAGTTATACATTTTTTATAACGTGTTTTTAGAAATAGAAACTGTTTTATCATGTAAATATATGAAATAAAGAATATATTGATTTTGATTTTTAATGATAATCTATCACAATATCTTTTTGGTATAGTAATGGAAAATTATTTATATGGTTGAGATTAATATCATAGTATTCTAAAATGTAGGTTATTTCATGATAATCTTTGTAAAATGTTGTTAAGTAAAAATCCTTGATGGTTATCCTTAATCATTTTTATACTCTGTATTTAATAGCTGTTGTATTCTATATTAGTGAATGTGATTCTATGATTCAAATAAATCCTGATCTTTGTAAGGGGTGTTATATATGTGTTGAAATATGCCCTAAAAGTGTTTATGTAATTTCAAATGTGACTAATAAAAAGGATATTAAACTTCCTTGTCCTAAAAATGAAGAGGATTGTATAATTTGTCATCTCTGTGAGTTGGAGTGTCCTGATCAGGCGATATATGTGGAGGATAGGAGATGACTAAAGATGTGGATAAAATCAAGGAAAATATTAGTGAAGCGATATATGTGGAGGATAGGAGATGACCAAGGAACTTTTTATTCAGGGAAATGAGGCCTGTGCAAGAGGAGCCATTGAAGCTGGATGTAGGTTTTTCGGTGGTTATCCGATCACTCCTTCAACTGAAATTGCTGAATATTTGTCCATTGCTCTTCCTAAGGTAAGTGGATCATTTATTCAAATGGAGGATGAAATTTCGGCTATTGGTTCTGTGATTGGTGCTTCTTGGTCTGGGGTTAAATCTATGACTGCAACGTCGGGTCCTGGGTTTTCTCTTATGCAAGAGAACGTTGGTTTTGCAATGATGAGTGAAACACCTTTGGTTATAGTTGATGTTCAAAGGGGTTCACCTTCAACTGGTCAGCCTACGATGGCTGGACAGGGGGATGTGATGCAGGTTCGTTGGGGTTCTCATGGTGATTATGAACCAATAGCTATTTCACCATCATCTGTTCAGGAATTTTTTGATTTCACAGTTCGTGGTTTTAATCTATCTGAGAAATACAGGGTTCCTGTTGTTATTTTGGCTGATGAGGTGATTGGTCATATGAGGGAGAGGATTTTACTTCCAGATAAGATTGAAACTTTTAAGAGAGTTCAGCCTAATGAGGATCCAAAGGATTTTCTTCCTTTTAAAAATGTTGAAAATGGAACAAATCCAATGCCAGCCTTTGGTGATGGATATAATATTCATGTTACTGGTTTGACTCATAACGAGTTGGGCTACCCAACCACGATCAATCCAAAGGTTCATTCAAATTTGGTTAAAAGGCTGGTTAATAAGATATTAAAAAACAGAGAAGATATTGTATCTTGTGACTTTAAGTATTGTGATGATGCTGATGTTGTTTTAATTGGTTATGGGGCCCCTGTTCGTTCTATTATGGAAACCGTTAAAATTGGACGAAGTAATGGACTTAAAATAGGTTATTTAAAGATAAACACTACATGGCCATTTCCAGAAGATGAAATAGCTAAACTTGCAAAGAATGTTGATGATTTAATGGTTGTGGAAATGAACTTAGGTCAAATGGTCCATGAACTTGAAAGAGTTGCAAGGGGTGACGCTAACGTTCATCTTTTTTCTGAAATTGGAGGAACACTTCCTAAACCAAAGGATATTTTAAATAGGATATTGGATTTGATATGATGGATGAGAATAATAAAAACACAAAATCAAGCTTTATTACTCATGAAGAGAAAAATCCATACATCAAATACTTTAGAAAGGATAGGCTTCCAACCATATTCTGTAGTGGTTGTGGTATTGGAATAGCCATTAACAGTTTTTTAAAAGGTTTTGAATCCAGTGAATTGGATTTTAATAATTTATCTTTGGTTTCTGGTATTGGTTGTTCTTCTCGGATTCCAGGTTATATCAACTGTGATTCACTTCACACATCTCATGGAAGGGCATTAAGTTTCGGCACAGGATTAAAAATAGCAAATCCTGATTTGGATGTTGTTGTTTTCACTGGTGATGGTGACGCTGCAGCTATTGGTGGAAATCATTTGATCCATGCGGCTCGAAGGAACATTAATTTAACGGTTATCTGTATTAATAACAATATCTATGGGATGACTGGTGGACAAGTAAGCCCAACTTCACCAGAAGGAAGTTTGGCTACAACGGCGCCTTATGGTTCAATAGATACTCCTTTTGATTTAGTGGATCTTGTGGCTGCTGCTGGAGCAACATTCGTTGGAAGATGGACCACTGCACATCCATTACAACTATCTAAATCCATAAAAAATGGTCTTCTTAATGATGGGTTTTCATTTATTGAGATTGTATCTCAATGTCCCACTTACTATGGTCGTAAAAACAATTTAAAAACTCCTGTTTCTATGATAAAGATGTTTAAAGAGAATAGTATTAACAAAAGAAGAGCCGATACTTTATCTGATGAAGAACTTTCAGCTAAGATCATAGTTGGAGAGTTTGTAGATAAAAAAAGAGAGGAATTTTCAGAAAAGATAGAAAATTTATCTTATAGGGAAAGTGGAAAGGATACGATTAGGAAATCTGCTTACGTAGTATAACTGGGTTATAAAATAGATATTATTTATTATATGGGCACAGGTGTTGACATGACAAAAGAAATTAAAATTGGAGGATTTGGGGGACAGGGAGTGATATTATCTGGAGTCATCATAGGAAAAGCAGCCGCTCTTTTTGATAAAAAGTATAGTGTTCAAACTCAATCTTATGGACCTGAAGCTCGAGGAGGAGCATCCAAAACAGAAATACTTATTAGTGATGAAGAAATAACATATCCTAAGGTTCAAAGCCCAGACATACTTGTTATAATGTCTCATGAAGCATTGTTAAAATATCACACCAACTTGAAGGAGGAGGGTACCTTAATTGTGGACCCAGATTTGGTTCATGTAGGTGTGATTTCCGATTTTATAAACAAAAATAAAATAGATGTATACGAGGCACAGGTGACTAAATTAGCTACAGAAAAGATTGGCTTGAAAATAGTTGCAAATATTGTCATGGTTGGGGTTATCACAAAAATTACTAAACTAATATCCGTAAATGCAGCTAAAAAAGCTATTGTTAATAGTGTTCCAAAGGGAACGGAAGATAAGAACATATCTGCATTTGAATTGGGATACGATATATTTTGATAGTTAATTTTAAATTGTTTATAACTTTATCAAAGATATTTTAAAAAAATTGCTTCTCGTTTTTTTAAATATAGATTATAATTTTTTTTTAATTAAAAATTAATTGTAGTGACAGTTGTAATGTTTATCAACTATTAGTTTAATTGTTTTTCATGAAAATTTTCTAAATCAAATTTAAATAGATCATATTGGATGTTGGTATTTTATGTTGATAAACATTACAAAGACTACTACAACGTGATTATAAAATATTTTATTCTTGTGAAATGAGTTAAATATTATAATCCAACGACAATTTTTAATGGTTAATTAAGTGGAGGAAATCAATGAAATTTTATGAATACGACGCAAAAAAATTGTTTGCAAAAGAAGGAATACCTGTCTTAGAGGGACATGTAGCTTATTCTCCAGAACAAGCTATGGAGTTTGCTTCAGATATGAGATCACCAGTTGCAATTAAATCACAAGTTTTAGTGGGTGGTAGAGGTAAATCAGGAGGAATTAAATTTGCTGATAATCCTGGTGAGGCATATTATGCTGCTTCAAGTTTGTTTGGTATGGAGATTAAAGGAGAAACTGTAAAACATCTTCTCATTGAAAAAAAAGCAAACATTAAGAGAGAATTTTTTCTAACAATATCCATTGATAGAATGGCTAAAAAATCAGTTATCATTACCAGCTCTGAAGGTGGAGTAGATATTGAAGAGTTGGCTAAAACAAATCCAGAAAAAATAAACAAATTTTATGTTAATCCTCTTGAGGAATTTCTACCTTATCAAGCAAGGGAAATCGGAAGAAAGGTAGGTGTTGGTAACGACTTGATTTCTTCATTTGGTTCTATTGTATGGAGATTATTCCGAGTTTTCTCTAAGTACGATGCCCAAATAGCCGAAATAAATCCTTTAATTCTCACTGAAGAGGGTTTAATAGCTGCCGATGCAAAATTAGAGGTTGAAAATGATTCATTATTCCGTCACGAAGATTTATTTCAATTAGTAGAATTCAAACCAAAAGAATTCTCATTTGTAAAACTTGATGGAGATATAGCTGTTGTTGGAAATGGTGCGGGGCTTACATTGACTGGAATGGATGTAATTAAATATTATGGTGGTAATCCAGCAACATTTTTAGATATTGGTGGAGGAGCATCTGAAAATACTATTGAAAAAGCTTTAAATATAGTTTTACATTACGATCCTGTTAAGGTTGTTTTTCTTAATATTCTTGGAGGAATAACAAGAGCTGATGATGTTGCAAAAGGGGTTATCGATATTTTAAATAAATCAAAACGAAAGCCTAAAATAGTCATACGACTTACTGGAACAAATGAAGAGGAAGGGCAAAGATTATTGGATGAAGCAGGAATCCCTTATGAAACTTCTATGGAAAAAGCAGCTCAAAAAGCTGTTGAACTATGTAACTCTTTGAAAAGTAGTTAATTGGTAGTGCATCATAAATAAAAATATTTAAAGGTTAACTGACTACCTTGACCATGAAAAAATAGAAGAGGTTATTTAATATTTATTAAAAATCCATTTCGCCTATTTTAGGGAATTTTTTTCTAACCTCATCTGTGGCGTTTCTTTGATTTTTCTTTGGTTGGGGATTACCAACGGTTTCTTTGTCAAAGGTATCCTCATCTTTTTCATCTGACATTTTTAATCACCTCGTTCATACGACACGTCGTGTATTATCAATACTATTATCTTTATGTTTTTTAAGTTTTATATACTTATTTATGGATACTGTCATGAAAATTTAATTTTTGCGATAATTTTATATATATTTTTTATGAATAATATAAATAAAAGTTTCACGAATTAAGCTGGAATTTCACTAAAACGATACAAATGAAAAAAATTATCAAAGTATTATATTAGAATAATTAAATTTTCACAACAATACCTTGCACAGCTGTAACTATAGTGGAATAAAAAATATTTGTAATTATTCACTTGATTTTAAAATATCATTTTTAATTAATTCTTATTTAAATCTTATTAATTATTAAAATAACTGTTAAAATACTTTTATTTTTAAAAATATTAACTATAATTTTATTACTATTTAATATATTAAAATATATAAATATTACTTATTAAAGAATAAATATTATATGGTTAAAAAAATATCTCCAGAATTGTTTTTTTACGATTATTTTACTACGTTTTCTAAAAAAAACCTTTAAATTTTTATACAAGAAATAATAATATTGTTAAGAAAAAATATTCAATGTTTACTATTCATTTTATTTTTAAGACATTATATTCTTGTTATTTATTAAAAAAGTATTTTTTAAAAATTTGAGTGAACTACGAAGTACGTTTTATAATAACTATTGTAATTTTGATAACTTTTTAGATCATTTTAGCAAAACAACTCTACTTATTTTGGATTGATTAGAGACAGTCCTTCCTGTTTCATCAGCTATTTTTGATGCGAAATCAAAAACTTCCTCATGTTCTGGCATGTTGTCGAGAGTTAATCTTTTTCGTGAGTATCCAACACACATGTATCCTTTAACCTCTATGTAGGTGGGATCAGCTATTTTTATTAATTTAGCATAATTTTCCACGTTTCCCATGTTTTTTCCTTTGACACAAGTTAAACGAAGTACACTTCTACTATTAAAACTTGGTAAATATTCGAGACTATTCATTAACTTACTCCAAGCATCATTTATTTGAGGGTTACAAAGTGAATTATATGTTTTTTTACTATCTCCATCAAGGGAGATGTAAATTTGTGTTGGTTCACTTTCAAGATTTTTTAATTTTTCAGGCAAGAGGCCGTTTGTCACGAGAAAAGTTGTGAAATTCCTCCTTTTAAATTCTTCTATTAAGCCATTTAACTCAGGATAGAATGTAGGTTCTCCAGCCAATGAAATAGCTGCATTATTTGGTTTGCCACATTCAGATAACTTTATTTTATCTGCTTTGTCGTTACCAAAAAATCCACAGAGTAAATTATTCTGTGCTTTTATACAGTCATCGATTATTGTTTTTGGATCATCGTATTCAGAGTCCCACCAAGTTTTTGTAAGGGACAGGTCTCTCCAACAAAATGAACATTTTTGATTGCAAAATGGAATGGCTGGTGACATTTGTAGGCATCTATGGCTTTCAATCCCATAAAATTTCTGTTTATAACATTCTCCTTGATTTAAAATACTTTTTTTAGTCCAATGACAGATTTTAACTCCAGCATGAGAATGTTTACCAGCAAATCTATAACCACTGTACTCCATTTTCTTCTGTTCTTCTGTGGTCAGTACCATTTAATCCCCAAATTTATTTAATTATTATATACTAACTAACAACTTTGTTATATTTAAATTTATATTTATTTTTTTTAAATCGTGTGAGAGGTGGTCAAAACTAATTTTTTTTAAGAAAAAATTTTCTTATTTTCTAAATTAAAGAATTTTTAGAGCTTTTTAATTTTAAAATTTAGACTTTTGTCCACCTCTCCGTGTTGATGACGGGACGTTTAGGATCCAATTTTTTCGTTGATTATTTAAAGCGTTTAAGGTTCTATTTTTCCCTGATTTTGGAACTATTTATATGTTTGATTTCTGTTTTGATCAATATGTGGTTATCTATGTTGAAAACATGTGTAGTTAAGTAAATTAAGTATTAAGTACGTCTAATTTTTTTCAAAAAAATATGGAATAGAGTTATTTATAACTTTTTTGTATTGACTGCTGCCTTCTTTTTACACATCACATTTTTATTTTTTAGGTGTCATGTTTTCGTATATTTGTTTATTTTTTTTTAAGGGTTTATTAAGTTCACAAAGAGAGAGAGAGAGAGAGAGAGAGAGCAAATGATTCATTTTGGAGGATGTTTAGATAAGTTGTAATATGAGAATAAAGTCGAAACTTTTATATAAGAATAAAATTACAGTGTATTGTAGAGAATTTCCTAAGATTATAGTCCTTAACAAAAATATTTTAAGTAATATATTTTAGTAGTTTATTTTTTGATAGAGTGGGTGAATTAGCATAAAAATGGAAATACTTTCCAAATTCTCCGATTAAAAATGTTT
>JAITEE010000207.1 GCA_031282205.1 Candidatus Methanovirga aequatorialis
TTTTCATGAAAGTTAAAATAATCTGATCTCTTGCAAACTTTAGTTAAAAGCCTATAATGAAAAGCTTTAGTAAAACCTTTGATGGTGAAATAAAGAAGTTAAACTTTGATACAGTAGAAAATATCCGAATATTCTACTATGGAATCCTAATAAAGAGCCTACTTTACTCTAAAAACTATCAAAAAGCTAAAAAAAACGTTAAAATACTTATGGGATGAGAAAAATAATATGTCAGATTCATTCCATGAGTTTTTAAGGAAATTAAAAGAAAATTTTAACAGTTATATGGCACACCTCAAAAACAAGAAATTATCATCAACCAATAATGCAATGGAAAATTTTTTCGGGATAGTATTTCCCGATAACTTGAAAAAATCATTTAAAACTGTTAAAGGAGTTGAAACATTTGTAGCATTACACATTAAGCGATGGAATGACAGAATAATAAAAAATGTAACAGAATTCGCAAAAAAATATCAAATACTCAAAAAATTAGGCTCCATCATGTGAATTCTTTACAGTGTCCTCTTTTTTATCTAAAATCGAGAAAGAAAGTGTTGTAATTGGATAATGAAGTGAAAAAACTTTTCAACAAAGCATCAGAGTCACTTAAAGATTCAAAAATCGCTATTGAAAACGAAAGATATAACATGTCAGTTAATCGTTCTTATTATGCTGCTAAAGCATTATTGTTAAAAAAAGGACAAACCCCGAAAACACATAATGGTACTATTCAACAGTTTGGTTTGGAATATGTTGTAAAAGATGATTTTAATAGTGAAATAGCTAAAATTTTCTCAGATTTAGAAGATTTCAGAGAAAATTCTGATTATGATGCTTATTTTAATGCAACTGAAGATAATGCAAAAGAAAATCTATAAAAAGCAGAACTTTTTGTTTTTGAATGTAAGAAATATTTATAATCAACTTGTTAATTCAACGTTTCACAATCTCTTAAAAAATGGAAAAATATCATGATTAGCCTTCTAAATAGTAATATTGTTGGTTTTCTTTTTGTTGTCTATCCAAATAGCTATCAAACTTATTTACACGAGGTCGTTTAGTTTCCTTATCCCTTCTAAACGTTATTTTCAAATCCTCTAAAAATTTGTTCATAGAAGTTTTAAGATCGGTTGGCCTTGTGGCCATTCCCTTTAAACCAGGTTCTCCATAAAATATCATGGCCCTATTTGTTATGTAGTCAATGAAGACTATATCATGGTCAATGATTAAAGCCGTTGCATTTTTACTTTCGACGATTTTTTTTATGATTTTTCCAACTGTTAGTCTTTGTTCAACATCTAAAAACGCTGTCGGCTCATCAAATACATACAATTCTCCATCTTGTGATAATGTCACAGCTATTGCAAGCCTTTGCAGTTCTCCACCACTTAATTCATCAAGATTTTTATCTAAAATGCCCTCCATTGAAAGAGGTCTACCAATTTCACTCATAAAAATATTTGTACCATAGTTAGGAGCCTTCATATATAAGAAATCCTCAACTCTTCCATCAAAATCATAGTTCAAATACTGTGGTTTGTAGACTATTTCAAGCTTTTTTTCAACTCTACCAGTATCTCCCTTCTCAACTTTAGAGATTATCTTTGCAAAAGTTGTTTTTCCAATACCATTTGAACCAAAGGCAGTTACGATCTCGTTATGATAAAGTTCTCCACCCTCAACGGAT
This sequence comes from Candidatus Methanovirga aequatorialis, assembly GCA_031282205.1. Taxonomy (GTDB): domain Archaea; phylum Methanobacteriota; class Methanobacteria; order Methanobacteriales; family Methanobacteriaceae; genus Methanovirga; species Methanovirga aequatorialis. Next base: position 1,691 of record JAITEE010000207.1, read on the forward strand.
AGTGTAAATCCATCATAACCCTTTTCAATGTTGGTATAAGAGGTCAATAGTTCTCCTTCATCAGATGTTTTAGGGGCATGGATTTTAAATTCAATAGCTTGTTTTCTAATTCTAACATTTTCCTCTTTTAAAAATCCATTTATGTAAGCATTTATTCCAACCCTAACACCTTTCATTTGAGATACAACACCATAAGCACCAGGTTCACCATAGACTATATGGACATAGTCAGAAATAGCATCCAAAGTTGCTAAGTCGTGTTCTATAATCATCACTGATTTCCCTTTTTTTGCAAGTGATCTAATTACCTTAACTATATTTAAACGTTGACTGACATCTAACCAAGAACTTGGCTCATCAAAGTAGTAAAAATCACCATCCCTAAGTACCGATGCTCCAATAGCCACTCTTTGAAGTTCTCCTCCACTAAGGTTTTCAATGTCCCTATTCAAAACGTTTTCCAGTTGAAGGTCCTCAACAATCTCATCGAACCTATTCACTTCATCCACATTTCTTAGTAGTTGACCAACGTTTCCTTTCACAAACTTAGATAACTGATCCACCATCTGTGGTTTGTGAACTACTTTTATTTCAGACTTTAAAAGGTTTTTAAAATATTTTTGTAGTTGAGTACTTTTATAGTGATCAACAACTTCATCCCAAGTGTTTTCATCTCTCTCCCAGTCCCCTAGGTTTGGGATAAGTTCGCCAGAAAGTATTCTCATGATCGTTGATTTTCCAATACCATTTTGACCAAGAATTCCAACTACAGAACCTTCATTTATGGTCGGTAATCCAAAAAGCTCGAATTTATTTTGTCCATATCTATGTATAGGATCGTCCAATACCTCTGGAAGATTTATAATGTTAATAGCTTTAAAAGGACATCTATTAGTACATATACCGCATCCAACACATAACTCTTCAGAGATCAACGGTTTTTTATTTTTTTCATTGATGACGATCGTGTCCTCTTCCATTCTAACTCCAGGACAGTATTCAATACAAGTATATTTACATTTTTTAGGTTGACATCTATCTTCGTCTAATATTGCAATTCTGGTCATTTATTCACCTATTTATCATGAAAATGAATAGAAGTTATGTTTTATACATCTATAGGCATGAAAGTTAAGTTTGCAAGTTTAATACTATAAAAATTGTTTATTTTTAAAATAATTGTTTAATAATTACGTATTTTACTAAATAAACTTTATTTATATATATTTTATTAAACTATCTATTTTTAATTTATAAAAATTTAAATAAATAATCTTCATGAAAAATTGAATAAAGTGATCTCCTGCAAACTCTAGTTAAAAGCTCCTAATTTTTTAAAAAAATTAAACGAATCACATAGTAATAGAGTGCAGTTGGAAAATATAGTTCAAACGTACAATCACTTAATCCCAACCTATTTGTGCATCATTTTCATTAACGTATATATCATAATCAGATGATTGTAGATCTCTTGAAGTAGTTGTTCTCCTTTGGTTGTGTTGTGTTTTCCTCTATAACTAAATTCTTAAGGAAATTTTTGATTTTCCATTGTTATCTCATATAATTTAGAGAAATTTATTCCTCGTTTTTAAGTCATTTTATTAATTGTAATAATAATATTGATTTCTTTATTTTTAATTTAATGTATTATAATAAACTATTTTAATTATAAATTATTTTTAACGATTGAAATATTGGATTCTATTAAAATTTAAAATTTGATTAACTAAACAACAAGATCAATTCAACTTTATCACTTAATTTATCTAATTTTGTATCTATTTTATCATTTAATTTATCCAATCTTTGATTTAAGTGATATAAATCATTATTTTTAAGCTCTTCTTTGAATTCTTTTTGATTATCCTCGAAATCCCTTATTTTTTGTAAAATATTTATTTGAAATTCCTCCTCTTTCTTTTCAAAAACTCCCAATATTATGTTTTTAATCAGTGTTTTTAGTTCATCGAATAATTAGAGTAGTATATTAAAATTTATTACATTTAAAATCATTTAATCTTCCATAAGGAAACACCAACATCTTTACCAACATTTTCAAATGAACTTTGGTTTGCCCCGTTCATTAGATAGAGTTTTGTAAACATGGAGTTCAACAGGTCCTTATGCATCAAAATTGATTGATAAACTCCACCATCACCTATGATAAGCAACGAATAATCACCACTTTCATTTAAAGTTTTATCAACGGTTAGATTTCCATCTTCAACCACCTTCGCATCAGAGATAAGTACCTCTCTATTATTAAATTGTGGTTTAAATTCACTACCATTTTGTAGTATGATTGGAGTTCCATCGGAATGTGATGCAACGAATTTGATATCTGTGGAGCCATTTGTATACTTAGTGAAGACGGTTTTATATACAATTGAACTATTTCCTTCCCCTTGTTGATAGTTTATCATCTCTGTAACGTTACCCGTCTCATTTTGTGTCATTGGTGAGGCAGATCGAGAATTGACAAGATATGAAAGTGCTCTACCTTGTTGAGCCTCAAAGTCCCATGAACCAAAGTTAGACCAAACACCAGCCTTAGAGATCATGTCTGAGCTCATCACAAAAACAACTGGTCTTGGATTATCAGGATGACTATAGCTCACAACTATATCCGCTTGGTTAGGTGTCAAACTATAACTGGTCGTTAAAATATTCTTAGCCTCTGTTTTTGATTTAGGCAAAATCTCTTCTAAGATTTTCGCAGCTTTGCCCTTATCATTGGTATAATTCGTTAGAGTGTTTGCCGCTCTATCACCATTGGTGGCCAACATCTTAAGAATGGATGCGGAAAGTTTATCATCCGATGTTGAAATAGCCTTCCCTATCCAGTATGCTCTTTGTCCACTTTGTGAACCTCCGTCAAAGATGGTCATCCTATCGGCAGCTATTTCAAACAGGTACCCATAGTCCCACCATGATGCTACAATGGTATCCTTAGGTTGAGTTGATTTAATGATCTCCATCGAATTCCACATCGGATCACTTGTACCTGGAGTTGAATGTGTTGATACAAAGTAGGCTCCTGTAACCGTCGGTGCAACAAAGGCCAAAGATACCAACACAACAACAAAGGTTCCCTTCGTGATATTCAACTCCTTTAATTTTTTAATTTTATTGAAAATAGTTTCTTGTTTGTATAACATCAAATAAGACAACAATATCAATACAACAAGAATGAGTAAAGGGAACAACAACCCCATATCTACAAATACCATTATCATTGAATATCCAATCAGTAGTGAAGATAGTACTGCTATGTACAACATGTTTTTGGTATCGGAATATTTTTTAATGTACTGGTAAAGGTAACCTACGAAGATTCCAGCCGTTAAAGAAATAGGAATAACCAAAACCGGTATGAATCTTGAAGCGGTAAGTGATGCAAATAACGAAATGGACATCCAAGATCCGAAAATGGTAACGTATAAAAGTATCTCTCTCTTAGTATCCTCCAAACCACCACTTATAGTTAAATCAGCGAATTTTTCAAGAACCCCTTTATTTTTAGTTGATTTAATGTTTTTAATCGCTTTCCTCTTAGCTTTAGGAAGTTTCCTACCCTTTAAATCGTTACCCTTAATATTCCTTAAGTTCCAGAAGTTATAGACAAAAATGAAAATCATGAGAAGTGAGGCAAGTAACACCAATATTCCACCTACACCATTGATTATTCCTCCAAGATTTGACTGAAAGAGTCCAAATAACCCTCCATTAAGAATAGCTGGCCTCATCATCTCTGAAACTGTAACCATGACATTAGGATAATCACCAGCACCAACGCTAACATCTTGAAGACTCGTAGCACCAGTGAGTGATGAAATAGCTCCTGTGACTCCATTGATTCCTCCAGTTGTAATGTATAAACCTGCAAACGAAATTAGTACAAAAATGATTATTGCAGATACTTCTTTTTGGTCTATAAACCATGATTTTATATCAGAATAATTTTTTACAGGTTTAATTAAGTTTAACTTAAATATGAAGCCTATGATTAAAAACAGGAACATGGCAAGAACAAGAACAGCTGGATAGAAGCTGTAACCCACCCATGAAAGTGAAAATATGATCACCGTAGCAGCGGCAAGTACCGCAGAAATTATTCTATGTTTAGGATTTTTTGAGAGAACACTGTTTATGAAGAAGAATAGCATCGTAAGAGGCAGCAAAACCGTGAACATGTCTGTATCATAGAAGCCAGCGTAGGTGTGAGAAAAAAAGTTAGGAGACATTGCAACAAGTAACGCTGCAACCACACCACCGTAGGTGTTGGTTATTTTTCTTACAATGAGAAAAGCAGGAATAACAACAAATGAACTTATAAAGGCACCAGTCCAATAGGCAACAAATTTTACAGGAATGCCATTAAATATTAAACTAACCAACTTATAGAAGAGTAAGGTCACATAAAATATCATTGATGGGTAGTTAATATCAATTCCATCTGGAGATAGTCTGTGGTTATCCCATTGACTATTATTTATTACTGTATCACCAAGATGTCCATGATCTACAAGGTTTTCAATAAGTCTAAGGTGGTAGTAAGAGTCCATTTCAGAGAAGTAAGGAAGTCCATCTGAATCAGTGTACATATCTCTAGCGTCTTGAGGAACAGCACCCATGTTGTATGTTTGTGCTCTAAGTAAAAAAGAGAACAATACCAAAACAGCTATTATTCCAATGGTTCTAACTATTTTCATTTTCTTTTCTTTATCCATGATTTTTCTCCTTAATGGCGATATTAAAATATTTAACAGTAACACGTTAGAAGATATTAACTTCTAAAATCATTAAATCTCAACGTATTCAACTCAATATTTACTCACGATCTATAAATTCTTTATTAAAAAAAAATATTTTATTAAATCTAATGAATATTTTATTAAATCTAATAATTTCATGTTGAACGTCCATATTATAGTCATTTTTGTAGTGTTTATCAATTTATAAAATATCAATATCTATAAAATATCAATGTCCAATATAATCTATTTAAATTTAATTTAGAGAATTTTCATAAAAAACAATTAAATTAATGGTTGATAAACATCAAAGTTGTCACCATAATTTGTAACATATCAAAAAATTATATGTAGTACTAATAATATTTATATCTTTTGTTAAAAATGAACATGCAAAAATAGTGAGTTAAATTAGTTTGAATTTACTAAATTTATTTTTCAAAATCCTAATTAACCAACGCACCCTAATTAACCAACACACCAGTAACATTTGTAGATTTAATTATGAATTTAATCTTATTTATAATATTTTTTTTTATATATCTAATAATTTCTCTTACCTATATCTGAAATACAGATATTTCTCTTACCTATATCTGAAATACAGATTTTCTTTTTGTCTTTTAGTATTCTAAAAACAATTCTATAGTGATCTCTCTAAATAAATTTTATTTCCCATACCATTTTAGTGAATTCTTAATATTCCATCCACCTTGTCAAAATCATTATCAAATGATACTATCTTATTTATTCCTAATTCACTCATTATCTCAATGTTTGTACTGTCAGTTAATGATAGTGTAGCATCATACTTTAAAAACGTTGTTATGCTTTTATCATATAATTCTTTGTTTTCATTGAATACTGTGTAATTATCATGAATATATCGATATGTTTCAACAGCTTCCTCAGCCCCTATTAAACTACCGATCATTGTAATTACTTCCTCGATTATTAGATTACTAAGAATTTTATCCTTTTTAGGTAGTTCATCAATACCATCTATTAACCAATGCTGTCAAGTTAATATGTTTGTATTGATGATACTGTAAAATTTTGTGGAATTTTTTCAATTTTTGACGTTTTCTTTATAAGTAAGTGTTGATTTTTAAAAAACTCCAACTTTTTACACCCTAAATCAACACAAAAATTTATATTCAAAGT
>JAITEE010000048.1 GCA_031282205.1 Candidatus Methanovirga aequatorialis
AATAAAAATTATCATGACAAAATTCCAAATCTTAAATTAAAAAAAAATATTAGATCAATATAGATAATTTTTATAAAACACTAATAAATATTATGAAATATTAAATTGTCATAACACTATGTTTACAGTATTGATCCCTTTTTTAGCCGTTAGTTACTGTTAAATTTTAATAGCCATCTATCATGACATTTAGTTGACACTTAAGGGTTAATCCATGACAGACAAAATTGAACAAAAGGCGTTGATTTTGGTTAAAGAAACCAAGAAATTTTATTTGGAATCAATATTTCTCATTGGTTTAGGAATATTTTTCATAATTAGAAGACTTTTAATAGGAAACACCAACGGTCTTAACGTGTACTCTGCGGTGGATCCAAGCACTCAAATTTTAATCAACCAGTACGTTTATTTTTATGTTGTGGCTATATTTTTATTGAGGATAGTCTATAAATATGTTAAATTATACAGATTAAAAAAAGGATTTAAAAACAAAAATAATGACGATAAAACACTTAAAAAATACATGAACGATAACGATTTAGATGATCTTCATTCCAAGTTTAAAGAAGACAAAATCAAAGAAAGAAAAAAGTTTTACAGATATTCAATTAGAATTGTTGCATTGGATGTTTTGTTGATCATGTTAAGATTTAAATATCCTGCTACTTTTTCAATAGCTGATATAATAATCCCCTTAACAATGGTTATCATTGTTTATAGATATTTGTTTGTTTTTCATGTTGATAAGAAGTTATTTACTGATAACTGGGAAAGTAATAAACGGGATGGATTTATTAAAGAGTTGGAATAAAAAAGTTTTTTTTTAATTGGAGCTGGTTTGTCTATTTTTTTTTCAGTGAAAAATTCTATCTTTATTTGTTATCGATTTAATGGCTTTTAATTAGATTTTAAGATAAATAACATCCTTTTTTTTTTGGTTTACCTATTTTTTTGAATTTTATTTCTCCCTTTTGAAGAGTTTGATCAAGTGTCTCTTCTTTCTTTAACTATTTTTAAGAATTCTGAGGAATTTTCAATCTCTTTTAGCTCCCAAGAACTTACAACAGGAATCCCATTTAAACTATCCTTAAATTTTTCATTGTTGATTATAAAAAAGGATTCTGATCCAGTTATAAGTGAAAGATCCTTTAGACTAAGAGCAATTTTATGTAAAGGTCGTGGTACTTTATTCTCTTCTAAACTGGTCATAAAAGGATATTCATGATTTTTAAGTTTAGATAATACATTAAATGGTGTTTTTTTAGTTGGAATGACATCGAATCCTAAATTAACTAAATTTTTTGTTTCATCGTTGGTTGGGCTATTGTTCACTTCAACATCTTCCTTTAAATCTTTGAATTCAAATAAATCAATGTTTAAGGTTATTTTCATATTCAATATTTCTTCTAAAATCATGACGGTTTCAGGGTTGGCCCTGACGAGGTTATTTTCATATTTGTATATTGTTTCCCGTGAAACGTTGGCTAAATCAGCTAAATTTTTAAGTGATAATGAGTATTCTTCACGATATTCTTTTAAAACATCTCCATTTATTTGAACGTAATATCCTCCACGGTCTGCTAAGAGTTTTGGATATTCCTCATAGATGATCATATTTTTAAGGGTTTTAACTCCAATAGCTGGAATTCCATATCTTTCGTAGACAACATCTTCTAGTAATGGATTATTTCGTGATTTTAATCCCACGATTAAGGGTGATGCTGAGAAAACAGAGGATATTTTCTTTATTTCATGTACATGTGTTTCATTAACACTATCAATATTAACTAACACTTTAAATAGAAGTAGAAGCAGTTCTCTCCTTGCAAAGATGTCAAAACAACTTTTTTCATATATGTTTGATGTTTCAAAACCTTCAGAGAGTAACAGTTGAATCAATTCATCGATGATATTGTTTTTATTTTTTAAATTCATGGAAAATCCCATAAATGAACTTTTGTTATATTAACTCATGTTTTCATCATATAAATAATTTTAGTAAAATATTAATATGACTTAAATTCTTTTATACAAAATAAAATTATTGTTTTGTGGTTGTTGTACAGTCAAGTTCTATACTTTATACTCTTTTATAAACAAATAATTAAAAGAAATATTTTCTACTGTGTAACAACACGTTGATTTAGAAAAGTTTATAAATCATTGATATTAAATGTTATCACATCATATTTAATAATTGGTTACTAAGTGATTAAATGAAATTCTCAAGATTTATTACTCTTGTTTTAATAGTACTTATTTTGTTATTTGGGTTTAATTTGTGGTATGTGACTCAAAATAGTTTAATTGAACCAGTTGGAAGATTGACTGTTAATAAATTAGGAAATCCAGATATGTTCCCTGGTCATGGGAGTAGTCAAGTTCTTGGATCTTATGCTGCGAAAACTGGTACAAAATGTATTTTAGTGGTTCATTATCGTGGAGGGCTTACCTATGCAAGATTTCAAGAAGATGATGAGGATATTTTGGCTCCTGATGGAATATTTGTAATAGAGTTAACGTTTATCGATCCAGATGAGTACAGGACTGATGTTGATTGGTATGGAGATGTCATTCCAACTTTTTTATTTGGTATTCCAGAGAATAAATATAAATATATGGCAGATGGAATTGTTTTTAATAAATTGGATGATGCATTAAAATACGTTGGTGATTTAGCTAAAAGTAGAGGTCAAGAAGGTCCAATACCTATGTTTTATCATGGAACATCAAGAGAAGAATCACCATATCTTAATCCTGGTTGTGGGTTTCCTCTTTTTGTTCAAATCGCATGGAAAGAATATGGTAGGTTGGGTGCGTACTATTATACTGTTAAGGGTCTAATGTGGCCCTATGTTTCAAATATATTTTATCCTTATCAAATAAGTCATCATTCCAGTTTAAATTATTTATATAATAATGATGAATTGAATTACGAAACTATATCATCATATAAGTATGGGAACGACTCAAACTCTCTGAGTCCAAATTATTATAGAAGTTCAAATAGTGATAGGAGGATATTTAGAATTTAACTTATATGGACTATTATTCAATACTCCTGATTAAATTACCCTTGATCTATTTGAATTAACTTTTTTTTTGTTAACAAAATATAAATATTATTAACTACGTATAAATTAATTATAAGTTTGTGGAAGTACTACTACAGGGAGCGAAAATAAGTATGGTGAATAACGTATGTTCCAACGTTTGTGCAACATCTGATTTAAATTCACAGGATATAGATCCAGATAACATTACTCGAATGATTATTTTGGGTCCTAAGGCAGAGGTTAGTGAGAGTGAGGTGGTTAATCATATTCATCTTTTGGGCTTGCCTGTGACTACTAAATTAACATGTTATGGGGCCATGGTGAGTGGAAAAGAAGAAGATGTTTTAAAGGTTATTAAAGAAGTTAGAAAGTTAGATCCTTATAATTTGTTCTCAAGAGATAGAGGGTTCCCGATTGGAGATCCAAGAAGATGTAGAGGCCATAGGAAAGGTCCAAGAGAAGGTTTTCATCAGATGGAAAGTGAGTATAAATTATTGGAAGATGTTTCAGACGCTTTAAGAAATCCTAAAGAGGTTTCTCTTGAAAAAGAAGAAAAAATGGATCTTGATGAACTTGAAGAAATATTTAAGGAGAACTACTAATTTAAAAATGTAGGTTCATGAAAAACATATGAGGAATTGTTAAAATGGTAAAGGTAGCAATATTTCCACCCAATTCATTAATTTTAGCTGATTTAATTGAGAGAAAAGGTCATGAACCTTTGGCTTTACAAAAAGCCGTCAGAAAAAAAGTTATTGACCCTGAGATAGATTCACCTCCTATGAACATAACGGAAGAAGATCCAATTAAAGGATTGAAGTATGCAGCTATTGAAGTACCTTCTGGGGTTAGAGGAAGAATGTCAATTATTGGTCCATTGATAGATGAAGCAGAAGCAGCTATTATTGTAGATAAGGCTCCTTTTGGTTTTGGTTGTATTGGTTGTGCAAGGACTAACGAACTATCCACTTTTTGCATGAGAAAAAGAGGAGTTCCTACGTTGGAGTTGATTTATCCAACCAATAGGGATGAAACCATTGACATGGTAAATAAGATCAATACCTTTTTGGATAGATTGGATAGTTCTGAAAATGAATTAAACGATTCTGAGACTATGAATAATCCTAAAAATTTAGATAATGAAAGTAACAAGGGGGAATAATGGTTGGTTAAAATAGCCTTGGTTTCATGTGGTACAGAGTACAGTGGTGTTCAAGGAGAGATCGAAAAAGCGGCCAACACCTTTGGTGGAGAAATAATAATTCCTGAAATTGACCTATCCTACATTGACGAATCCTATAAAAAATTTGGTTTTAGTGCTGAAAGTTCAAGTCTAAGATTAACCATTGCAAGAGCAATGTCCATTGTTGAGGGTAGGACTCAAGCTGATGCGGTTTTCATAGCAACGTGTTTCAGATGTGCAGAAGGTGCCTTAGTTAGAAATGAGGTTAGGAGGTTTATACAAGAAAATACCCGTATTCCTGTTGTTACATATTCTTTCACTGAAAGAACAAAAGCGGATGAACTTTTTATTAGGATGGAAGCCTTGACTACAACCGTGGCACGAAAAAGTGTTCTTGCACGTGAAAAACAGGAAGGCCTTACTCTTGGTATTGATTCGGGTTCAACCACAACAAAAGTCGTTTTAATGGAGAGTAATAAGGTTATAGGTACTGGTTGGACAGCGACTAAGGATATTATGGGGTCTGTTGAGATTGGTGCTAAGGAGGCTTTTGAAGGGACAACGTACTCTATGGATGATGTGGATGGTATTGGAACAACTGGTTATGGTAGATTAACTATTGGTAAGAAACTTAACGCTGAACTTATACAAGAAGAGTTATCTGTTAATGCTAAAGGAGCTGTTTATTTGGCTGGACACCAAAAAGGTGAAGCTACAGTTTTGGATATTGGTGGAATGGATAACAAGGTTATAACGGTGAATGATGGTATTCCTGATAACTTTACAATGGGTGGAATTTGTGCTGGAGCATCTGGAAGATTTTTAGATATGACTGCAAGAAGATTGGATGTTGACATTAAAGACTTAGGTCCATTGGCTATGAAAGGTGACTATAGAAATGCGTTACTTAACAGTTACTGTATTGTTTTTGGTATTCAAGATTTGGTTACTACATTGGCTGCTGGTGGATCTAAGGAAGATGTTGCTGCAGCTGCCTGTCATTCAGTTGCAGAACAGGTTTATGAACAACAGCTTCAAGAGATAGATATAAGAGAACCTTTAATTCAAGTAGGTGGAACTTCTTTGATTTCAGGTCTTATAAAAGCCGTTGGTGAGACCTTAGGTGGAATAGACATTATAGTTCCAGAATATTCTCAGTACATTGGTGCCGTTGGAGCCGCACTTTTAGTTTCTGGAATGGGTAAACGACAGAAGTAACGATTTTGTATTTGTAGATGGTGGTCTTATGATGGTTGAAAGTAATGATAAAGATGGTGCTAAGGTATATGAGATGATCATAAAACAAATAATTCAAGACCTCCAATTATCGCCATCTATTAAGAACATGAAAGTTTTCGTTGATCCTAAGGAAGTTGTTTTTATAATGGCTGTAAAAATGGATAAAACATCAACTAATATTAAACTAAATGAGGTTGCAAATGTTACCTATGAAAAAGAAGAAGATAAAACCACCATAAAAATTTTGGATGAAAATTATCTTCCCAACATTCTTAAATTGTTATGGGGAGAATTTTCTCGAGACCAACTTTATCAACCAGATAGATATACAATTCTCCTTGATGGTGATGAATCTTTTTTAAAGGACTTAACCGTTTTCTCTCCAAAAAAAAATCTTAAAGTAAGGGTTATCGATGCAATATTTAGAATTCTCCCAGAGGGATTTAGAGTCGTGAGAGAACTATCTAAAGATGACATTGTGGCCATTGTATCTACCGATGAAATGATTAAAGATGATTGGATTTTGAAATGTCAAAAATATGTAAAAGAACTTGAGGATTAGTTGTTGTTTATTTCAGTTCTCTTTATTTTATGGTATGGTGATTTTTAAAATTAGATTTTTTCTATTTTAGAGTCGTGGGCAAAAGTCGTTTCACTAAAATTTTGAATTTCTTTATTTTAAATTTAATCGTTGGAATCACATTAAAATTTAATTTAAAATTTTATTATAACTATATTCTTATAATTATGATAAATTCATGGATTAAATAAAATTTAAAGAGTAAATATTGGAATTAAATTTAGCAAAATCTTTAAAAATTTGGTTTTTGGCCAAGACTCTTTTAAAATTAAAAAAACGCAGGTTTCCTCGATTTTAAATTTATTTAAAATTTAGAAAATTTGTGATTTTCTTTATTGAACTTGTTCAATTAGAAAACATTGTTTTCTTTACTTAAAATTTATTTTAAATTAGAAAACTTTTTATTTTCTCTATTTAAATAATATTAAGTCTATTATAAATTTTTATTGTTCTTAAAAATAGATTATTTTTATATTTTTTATTATAGTGTATTAAATAATGTTTGTAAGTAATAAAAATGTTTAATAATTTATTATAAACATTAAATTTTTAATTAAAGAAATTATAATTAATATTTTTAAAAATAAAAGTATTTTAACAGTTATTTTAATAATTAATAAGATTTAAATAAAAATTAATTAAAAATAATATTTTAAAATCAAATGAATAATTACAAATATTTGACACTGTAAAAAATTCACATGATAGACTAAGATTTTTTGTGGATTTTTACATTCGACATTATTTCAATCTAAATAGTATATGGATGTTTTGATAATCTTTAAATAGGTGTG
>JAITEE010000050.1 GCA_031282205.1 Candidatus Methanovirga aequatorialis
AAAGTTTGTCAATTATAAAATATCAATATCCAATGTAATCTATTTAAATTTAATTTAGAGAATTTTTATAAAAAATAATTAAATTAATAATTGATAAACATTACCATTATCACTATAATTGGTTTTTGGGTTCTATTTGAATTTGTTTGGTTTTTATGTTTTTGGGTTTGTAATTTGTGGATTTTCAGGGTTTTTATCTGTATTTTTAGGAATTTTTCCATAGAGTTGTTGGTTTTTTAGATTGTTATTTTGTTGTTAAATCCGAGTTTTACTTAACTTTCTCGGCTGATTTGTCTTAACATGGTTTTGAATACCCATTTTACTGATTGACGACCATCCTTGTCGTGGTATGCTGAGGTATTTCCATTGGATGTGGATCCAAATGTTAACTAGTAGAAGATTTAATCCAATATATAATAGTCTCAATACTGGTTTTTTTCGTGCTGGTGTGTACTCGTGCTTGGTTCATTTAGTCGGTAACTGGATTCTATATCCAAAACGTTTTCTATATTCATAAGCATAAAATCTGACTAGTTCCTTGCCTAGGTTTAGTTTTAATGGTATACACCATTGTTTTTTTTCCTCTCATAATATGGAATGTTGACAAAGTCAATAGCAAAAGTATTACGTTTCTTAGGAACGGTTTTAGCTGCATGAATCTTCATTCTATCATTTAGATCCTCCTGAACTTCATTTAAATCAAGATTACGAAGCCTATAATCTAATGGTTCCTTCAAAGAGCATCAATACAAAGATCACTAACATGATTAACACTAATTTTAGACACAGGTATTAAGAAGATGAGAAACAATAGTTCTATCACTATTACACCACATTAGAGACTGAATTCAGCCTTAACAATCTTTAACCACATTCACCGAAAGGCTTAATATATCATCATTCAATAATAAACTACATGGGCTGTTTTTTTTGTTTTTTCATTATTATATAATAACAACCCACACAATTATAATACTTTACGAACTACTGATAATAATAAAATTCAATCTGAAAAAGGGTTTTTAAAAGAATTTGTAGACAAAATAACAGACGATTCATTTAAAAAATTGTTTAAAAATGAAAAAAGAATCGTGATTGTTTTAGATAATGCAACGATTCATAAAGCAATATTGAATAAAAAGGTTTCAAAGGCTTTAAACATTAAATTAGTTTTTCTTGAGAAGTATGCTTCTGATCTTAACCCAATAGAAAGAGTTTGGTACTCAATAAAGCGAACATTATCTACTGTTTATGTTGAAAATTTAGATTTTTTTAATTAAGTTTCCTCTTGTAAAAACTGTAGTTACAGTATAAATCAGATTGGTTTAACCGTTTGTTTGAAGTTGTAGATGAAAAATATACATCTGTAACCTGTAATAAGTGTAACTGGCAAATAGAGAAGCTTGGTTTAGGTGTACGTGAGTGGACCTGTAATTGTGGTACAGTACACGATCGTGATATAAACGCAGCTATTAACATTAGAGCTGTTGGAACAACGGGGATTGCCTTTGGTAAAACTAACATTTTAGTTTAGTGGATTAGGAATCTGTTTAGAGACAGAATCTACAGCTTCCATTAAGCCGTAGTGGTTCAAGCAAATGACTACAGTTGTTAGATTATGGGGGATTATTTTGAATGGTTTGGAGACTTATGGCTGCACAGATTTGATTGAGAGTTTAAAAGGAAAAAAACCTTTTTTTATATGTACAATAGCTACAACGGCTACCTGTAAAATTCCACGTATTAGTGGTGCAGGTGCAAATACTGAACTTATGATATACACTCCAGCTGGGGATGCTGAAATCATGGTACATGGAAAAACTTTATGTTGTGATGTTCCTAAAACAGTTTCTGATGGAATTTCGGTTCCAACACCAGCGATGATTACTAAAGGAGTGATTGAACTTACAGACGTTCCGTTTTTAATAGCTAACGCTGGGTCAGAGATTAATCCTGAAGTGCCTTATATATCCATTAACGACGAGGGTGGTGGTGATATTAGAACAGGGCACGCAGTGATTGATCCTGAGAAAATCTTTGAAGACGCTAAGATAATAGCTAAAGAAATATCTAAGAGTTGTGATTATTTGGTTATTGGTGAGAGTATACCTGCTGGGACCACGACTGCTTTAGGGGTTTTAACAGCTTTAGGCTATGATGCGAGTTTTAAGGTAAGTGGAAGTAGTCCTGAAAATCCTCATGAACTTAAAATGGATGTTGTTCATGAGGGCATATCTAAATCGGATATTAGAATAGGAGATTTTAGTCCATTTGATGCTGTTAAAACTGTTGGAGATCCTATGATTCCAGCCGTTGCAGGTATGGTCATTGGAAGTGAAGTACCTGTGATTTTAGCTGGTGGTACTCAAATGGCTGCTGTTTGTGGTTTTATTAGGAAATTAGACTCTGATTTTGATTTTTCGAATGTTTGTCTTGGGACCACTACCTACGTTGCTCGTGATGAAACATCTGATTTGGTTGATTTAATTTCTCAAGTTGGTGAGATAACCGTAAACGTTGTCGATCCTTACTTTGAAAGATCTGAAAATGAGGGACTTAAAAACTACTTAAAAGGATTTGTAAAAGAAGGAGTAGGTGCTGGTGGAGCTATTCTCATGGCATTACTTTTAGGATATTCAATAGATGATGTTAGAGAAAAAATAGAGGAAATTTTAGAACTTAATGGATGAATAAATAAATTAAAACGGATATTCCAACGGTCCAGCAGTAGTATGCAAAAAAATCCAAACTTTTTTCTTTAATCAGCTTTATAAGGATGCTGATTGATAGGTATCCTGAGATGAAAGCTGTTAAAAATCCGAATATGTAAACGTAGAGATTTGTATCTAAGTTCGATCCTAACTCATTTAACTTTGTTATTCCAGCACCTAAAATAGCTGGAATTGATAATAAAAAACTAAACTTAGCAACGAATTCTTTATTAATGGATAACAACAATCCTGTAGAGATCGTTGTTCCTGATCGTGATATACCAGGTAGAATAGCTATTGCCTGTGACATTCCTATGATAACAACATCTTTGAACCCTAATTTATCTATCTTCCTGTTCCCAACATTGATTCTTTGTGAAATGTAAAGTAAGGTTCCTGTCACCAATAAGAAAAATCCTGGGAAAATCAACGTATTGAATGCGGACTCCACTTGAGAATTAAAAAGCACACCTACAATTCCAGCAGGGATGGTTCCAACAACAACGAACCAAACCAATTTTTTGTATTGGTTCTCTTTAAAACCCTCAATAAATCTGCCTTTAAAAATATCTAAAATACTCGAGATAAAAGCTTCTATCATCTTAACAATATCTTTAATGTAATAGATAATAACGGCCATCAATGTTCCTAAATGAAGTAAAACATCAAAAGCGAGGTTATTTTCACCAACGTTGAGTATGTATTGAATAAATATTAAATGGGCTGAACTACTCACTGGTAAGAATTCGGTTAATCCTTGAACAAGCCCTATAATAATTCCTTGAATAACGTCCATTTTAACACTTGGAAGTTAAATTTTGTTAATCAATATGGCTGTTAACCAATGTATCTTAAATCGTCAGCACTTTGTTTGTTTTTACCTAACATTTCTTGTTCAAGTTGTTGAGCTTTAGAAATCATCATTCTTGTTTCTTCTGCTCTCTCATCTAATTTTTCAGTATCAACGGTTATGTTTAGCAATTCGGACAATTTTAATAACATTGTCTCTGCTGCCTCAGCATCTATAAAGTATCCTGGGGTTTCTGCCATTAAACAAACACCAATAATTCCTCTTATCTTACCCAATCCCAATAATAATCCTGAAGCTCCTACAATACCACCATCAGCAGACCTAATTTCAATATTTACTTCTTTTAACACTTCAATGGTTTCAATATTTGTTGCAACACCAAAAATTTTTGAATTTTCAATTGGATGGCCAGTGGCCAAACCACCTAACGTATACATCATTTCTATACCATATCCCTCAACAAAATCTAATATGTCTCCAGATAGAATGTACTGTCCTTCAGGAGATAACGCTTGACTATTTCCCACTAGAAAAATATAGTCTCTTTTATCTTCTCCAAAATCTTTAAGATAATAAAATTCGTTGATCATATTCTCAACCAAACCATCTTCGTCTATGAAAACTTGTGGAGGAAAGTATGGGGAGTAAACCTCAGCAAACTTTGTTGCATTAAGGGTATCTATAAGATGATCTATTGCCAATTTTCCAACATGACCAATACCAGGCAACGCTTCTATAAAAATTGGTTTATTTAAACTAACTTCTTCTATAATGTTAATATCGGTTTTATTCATTATTTTACCTCTTCTTTTTGACATACTCTCTGACTGATTATATTTAAAGTTTGTCGGAGACTCTTGCTCTCTAATACTAAAATTAGTATTAAGCTACAGTTTCTTGCTTAAATAGTTCTAACGAACTTGGTAATTGCCCTATTGGTACATTTTTACAGTTTAGTACTGCAAACCATCTATCATTTTCAAATTGTACAGTAGCTGAGAGAATATCTCCTAAAATTTTTCTATTGTCTTTTATATTTGACAAACTCGAATATTGATAAAATAAATTCACAGCAGATTGGATAACTTTAATTTGTTGTTAACGACTCTTTATAACATGGAATATTTATCTTTTATTATTTATTTAATAAATAAGTTTATCTATATGATATTATATTTTTTTTATAAGGAAGGTACCTTAACCATTTAACCAAATTGATTTTTTTAATTAAATCGTATTGTCATGGCAATTTAAATTTCATGATACTTTTATATGACGAAGATTTCTATAAACCCAATATTTGACACTGTAAAAAATTCACATGATAGACTAAGATTTTTTGTGGATTTTTACATTCGACATTATTTCAATCTAAATAGTATATGGATGTTTTGATAATCTTTAAATAGGTGTG
>JAITEE010000074.1 GCA_031282205.1 Candidatus Methanovirga aequatorialis
TGTGCTACTATGGCTCGTTGGAGCTATCTAAGCAAGAAACTGTAGCTTAATACTGAATTGTATTAGAGAGCAAGAATCTTTGACTGATTTTTTAGAGTTTTCAGTCGGAGAGTATGTCAATTCACTATAATATTAAAAAAATAAAGAAAAACTTTGTCTTTCTAACTTAAAACAAGCTTTAACTAAAGAAAAAAAAATGATTCTTCTAATTAAATTTAAAACATGGTAAAAGTATGTTAACAGAGAATTTAATAAAAATTCTTAATAAAAAAATTGAGGAAAAAATTCCTAAGAAATATTTATTAAAGTTTCATAACTATTTAGAGCAGAATGGAATTATAGCAGACCCACCAACAACAATATCCATAAACTTAATAGCTATTTTTATTCTAACAACGACGATATTCTTAACATCTTTAATTTTAGGTGTAGATCCAACTGTTTATTTTTTAATGGCTATCATTTCACCACCTACTTTTTTAATTTTATATTTGACATTAAAGGCTGAAAAAAGAAGAGAGGAGATTGAAAAATCAGCACCAGACTTTTTAAGACAACTTTCTTCAATGCTTAGGACAGGCATGTCTTTTGAAGGTGCATTAGTTGAATTCACTAACTATGGTTCTACACCATTACATACTGAAATAAAAAGAGCTATTTTAGAGGTGAAAATGGGTGAAGATTTTAATTCAAGTATCATGAGCATTCCTCAAAGATTGAATTCAAAAAGTCTTAATAGAACCTTTAGAATAATAATTGAAGGAAGAAAGAGTGGTGGTGGACTTTCTGATATAGTGAATAGTGTAGCTGAAGACCTTAGAGTAACAAATGAATTAAAAAGAGAGAGAAAATCGACTGTCATGATGTCCGTAATCTTTTTGATAATATCTGCGGTGATAGCCACTCCTTTTACCTTAGGAATGATTGGTGTCTATTCATCTTTTTTAGCAAGTCTTGGTAGGGAGGTTGAATTAGTAAAAACAGCTATATTTGCAGCAGAAGCGTACATTATAATTCATTCAACATTAGTAGGCTTTATAATAGGCTTAATTCTTTATGGGGATTTTAAAAAAGGAATCAAATATTCAATTCCTTTGGTGATCCTATCTTACGCAATATTCTATCTAATATCCACCTTTGGAGTGATCTTCTTAGGAGTTAATATTTAATTACTTGGGGAAGATGGTATGGGCCGTAAATTAAATAAAATGAAATTAGACCAAAATGGACAGGCAGGAGCTGAACTAATACTTCTAATTGGAGGAATGATAATCGTAGTTTTGATGTTGGTCTATTTATATAAAACCTATTTAATGGGAGTAGGGGATGAGATAAGTAGTGTTGAACTAAACGATTTAAATAGATCGATAGAAAATATTTCATCCAAATTTAAATAAAAATTGAATAATCGTTTAAATTGAATAATCGTTTAAATTTAATAATCACTTAAATTTAATAATCACTTAAATTTAATTTATTTAATGTTACGACTCAAATTTATTGATGAATGGTTCATAACCTTTGATTTAGATTTATTATGTTGCTTGGACTTTCGATTTCTGATGAGTTATGAGTGATGATTATAATGGTTTTCTCATTTTGAATTTTTTTAATGGTGTTGTTCATAACTTTCCTTGCATCCTCATCAATAGATTTTGTAGCCTCATCCAGTAACAATATGGGAGTTTTCCTTATCAGTGCCCTTGCTAAAGCCATTTTTTGTCTTTCACCACTTGACAAAAGCTGCCCTGCCTCACCAACATCATAATCATAACCGTCTTCATTGCTTTTAATAAAAGCGTCCAACTCAACCAACCTACAAACATCTTCAACGTCACTTTTTTCAGCTTTCAGATTACCTACGATAACGTTCTCGTATATTGATCCTTTAAAAAGATAAGGATTAGAAAACACGACTGAAATATGATCGAACAAACTTTTTTGTTGCAGTTTACTTATATCTTGTCCATCTATTGTTATTTTTCCTTTATTTGGACTTAGTATCCCACAAACTAACTGCATTATCGTGCTTTTACCTGCACCATTATCTCCAACGATATAGTTTAAACCTTTATAAAACTCTGCATCGAACCCTCTTAATATGACTTTATCACCATAGGCAAAATCAACATCTTCAAAAACGATCGTTCCATCTTTGAGATTTAGTTTTTCACCACCCTTTTCTTCAATTTCCATATCCATAACTTCCTTTATTCTATCAACTGCAGGTGTAGAAGACTTATACAGATTCCAAAACGATGAAAACTGTGAAATCGGAGTGAAAAACATTGAGATGTAAGATAAAAAGGCAGTGAAAGTTCCAATACTTAACTCTCCTTTGATTACCATTTCCCCACCAAAGACTATAAACAAAATTGTAGGAACGGCAATGACAAAACTATTAAATGAACCATTAGCCGAAGAAATTTTGGTGAAACCCATCGAAGTGGAATAGTACTCATTATTAATGTTTTTAAACTTGTTATTAGCCCAAATATTTAAATTAAAAACTTTAATCATTGGCAAAATAGATATTAATTCTTTTAAAATGGAAGTGATCTTAGATTGAATAACTAAAAATTTCTTCTGATTTTTTTCTATTTTCCTACCGAAATATAAATTCAAAACCACAAACAATAAACCAGGACTAATAGTTATCAAAGTCAAATAAACATTAAAATGAAGCATTATAACAAAGGGTAATATTATCGTTATTATACTTGTGAATATATGGGGTACAATAGTCGATGAAATACTAACCACCAATTGCACGTTACCCATGACCCTTGTCATTAAATCTCCTGTATCAACTTCATGATAATTTTTCATCGAAGAGCTCAAAATAACAGAGAACAAATACTCAGAAACTTCTTTATATAACCCATTATTTAGCCTACCCATCAAATAACCATTCAAATAAGAAGTAACAGCTGAAATGCCAAAAATAACCAACATTCCTAAAATAACAAAAGTTAAAAGCTGAAATTCCTTATTAATAAAAATATTATCAATAATCATTTGAAAAAACAAAGGATTGATAAAAGTAAACGAATAAGAAACAACACTCAGCACTAGGATAACTATAAAAACTAAAAAATGCTTACGAACAAAACGATTAAAGAAAAAAACTAAATTGTTTCTAAAAATATTACCTACCTCTACAAAATATTAATTTTATAACACCTAAGTATTTTAATGTAAAAATACTATAGAAACTGGACACCCGATTACGCGATATGTATGTTATCTCTATGTTATCAGTTTCTCTTTATCCAATCTGCCAATTAGTTTTATCGTGATAAATAATACGATCAATATGACAATTAACATAGCTAAGATGGCGAAATTCATGTTAACAGTTTTCAAGAAACTCAAATCAGGTAGTACCTTATGTAGTCCCATAGGAATCAAAACAAAGCCTAACACTATAATCATGTTGGATATGAGTAATACACTTTTGTTTTTAAATACTAAAAATAGCCAAATACCAAAGGTGTTGTAAGTAAATACTAATAAAGGGACCAATAAAAACAGTACAAATAAAAACATCAACGAAGTTTGCATGATATTAAATACGTTTAATGAAAAATAAACTATAGAAATTATTGTTAGAACCATTAAAGTAAAAGGATAAGTTAACCCTACAATGGACAGCAACTTGCCTAAACATATTTCTTTTAAACTCATTGGTAAAGGTAGAAGTGGATAAAATGTGTTTAACAAAGAATCGTTCATGAATTTATGGTTGATTGATATATAAAACATTAAATAAAATCCATAACCGATAAAAATAATTATAAGCATCTTACCAAGGCTTGTGTCCATGAAATTTGAAACATCGTCATTCATAAATACCATAAGTATTGGTACAACAAGGTTTAATATAACATAAAACAAAATAGTCGTTATAAATTGTTTGTCACTTAAAGATTCTTTCATTTCCTTAAAACAAATTTTTTTAACGTTATTAAGAATCATGCTATCCCTCGTTCTGACGACGTTAGATTTAGATAAATGTCCTCTAAAGACTTATTAGGATATTTTATTTTCAACTCTTCTAAAGTTCCATCGAACATCTTCTCTCCTTTATTTAATATAATGAGATTGGTACATGATTTTTGGACTTCATTTAAATCATGAGAAGATAAAAATATAATCTTATTCTCCTCTGCAAGTTTTTTAATTAAATTTCTCATTATTAGTCTTGACTCTAAATCAACACCACTTGTAGGTTCATCTAAAATTAAAATCTGAGGGTCATGTACTACTGCTCGAGCAAACAACAATCTTTTTTTCATACCATGAGAGTAGTTCTTTACAATCACATCTTTCCATTGGGTCAGATTAACAAAATCCATCACTTTATTAACTCTTTGTCGTATATATTGAGGATTTAGATCGTATAGTTCAGCTTGGTATAAAATATTTTTAAATCCAGTTATCTTAGGATTTAATGGGTCTGATTCCAATAAAAAACCAACTTGTTTCCTTACATCGTACACTTCGGAGTTATCTAAATAAGGATCTTTATCTAAAACCTTAATCTTTCCAGAGTTAGGCTTTAATAAACCTAATAATAAATTAATCGTCGTTGTTTTGCCAGATCCATTAGGACCCATGTAGGCAAAAATCTGACCGTTACAAACACTAAAAGAAATATTTTTCAAAGCAGTGAAGTCGTCATACTTTTTAACAACATCATCAACCACAATATTAACTTTTTTCATAACATAGACCTTTGGACATAAAACCATTATTTCTTAGAAGTTATAATCGATAGTCTTCATTTATTCCTAGTAGTTGATAAAAGAAACCTTTAATATAAATTGTTATGTATCCAATTTTAGGGATTATAAATGGATGATTTTCAATGGTTATAACTCTTGCAACGATCTGTTCTGGTTTAACAGGATAAGGATCAGGGACTGGATTAGTAAATTTGTTATCTCCTTTTATTGTAAATGTCTTTTCGCCATTTGTTTCGTTAATGCTAATGACTCTATGAATAATTGGACCTGGGAACCATTTACCATTGTAAACGACTATATCTCCAACTTTCACATCATTTGGGTCGAATTCATGAAGACCTAAAAAGTCCGTTTTTTCAATTCCAACAATGTCACCCCTGTATAAAACAGGTTCCATACTTCCTGATATAACCACATTCAAATGTTCAGCAGCTAATAATCCAAAGATAATTATAACGGCATAAATTACTATTTCTCGTTTTTTAAGATCCATTTAAACACCATTCCATTAAGTATTTTATTATTTAAATATTTTATTAGTAGAGGGTTTCTATAAACCTCTCCATATTTTTTTAT
Organism: Candidatus Methanovirga aequatorialis; assembly: GCA_031282205.1. Classification (GTDB taxonomy): domain Archaea; phylum Methanobacteriota; class Methanobacteria; order Methanobacteriales; family Methanobacteriaceae; genus Methanovirga; species Methanovirga aequatorialis. Next base: position 5,325 of record JAITEE010000074.1, read on the forward strand.
GAATTTGATATTATTTATATTAAACTAATTGTCATTATTATTAACAAAGTGTCTGTGAGTATATAAAAAATTGACGAAATTTTATATGTTTGTTTTAAAGAGTAAATTTACATTTTGTAAATTTATACCCAATATAATATTATATCATTTACTTACTACTACCTAACTTTATGATATTGACCCTTTAATATACTGATATATTTATATACTATTTTATCCATGAATAATAGCACGGATTAAGGTGATTATCCATGATCTTTAAAAAGAATTATTAACATATTCATACTACAAAAATATCAGTAAATAAAAGGGTCAACATCTAAAAATGTTATAAAAAATAATTAAAGCAGCGTATATGAAAAATTCAAATTGAATTGTTGGACAACCTCTTAATTGAATTATTCAGTCCTTTTAGGAATCAAGATGAAGTAAAAGTCCATAATTAATAAAAATTCCAATCACAATAAAAAAATCTAACACCATCCCTAATTTCAGTACATGGATAGCTATTTGCTACTGGTATTTGATGTATTTTAGGTATTAATTCCTTCATTGTTTTCACCTCCTGTTCCTGCATTATTATTAAACTACACAAATTTTTAGATTGTTAATAAAGTTAACAATAAAGTCTATTTTCATATATATTTCAGAATTTCTTCATATTTTCTTGAGGTTGTCCAACAATTCATAGAACATGGAAAAGACACTGTTTTATATTTTAACAATCTTATTCGTATAAAATCTGTATTTGTTGTTGTTCATGGAATTGGTTTTCCTATTTTATTTTCTCCACAGTATCTCGTATTGGTTTAAATACATTTTCATACCATATACATTCATTTTTTTCTAATTTAGTATGTAATCCTCTTGCTATACATCCTTCACAGAAAGTTATATGATCACAATCACCACATATTTCTTTTTTAGGTTCAGGGACTTGATGGTAATGATATTTGGCTAATTTTTGAGGAATGATTCTGGGGATTCGTTTAAAATATTTCCTATATTACATTTGTCTGGTGTAATTGGACAAAGTTTAACATTACCATCATATTTTATGGAAATTGAGTCAATAGTTACACCACAGTTTATCCTATCTATTGGGTTGTCTAAGAGATATTCTGGGATTTTTAATATGAAATCGCTAAAATCTTCATTTACTTTTTCCAATTCGTCGTCAAATTCACTGATATTCTTTGTTGTAAAGTCTAAATCTTTATTTTTTGCTCTTCCAATAGGCATAATAATTCCTACCCTAAGAGATTCAACACCTGTACTTTTTATCATTTTAACTGTAGGATACATGTCTTCTACATTTGTTGGTGTTATTAATAGTGTAACGAGAACACGAACTCCTTTTTTAACAGGCTCTTTAATATTGTTCATCACATTATCAAAATATCCTTTTGTATTAGTAAACCAGTCCATATACTCTGATTTGTAGCTATATAACGAAATTAATAAAGTTAAGTTGTTATATTTACTTAAAAACTTAATATGTTTTTTAGCTAAGGATCCATTAGTAATAACATTAACAATTTCAAAATTTTGACAACAGTAATCTATAATTTTTTCAATATTTTGATGAGATAATGGTTCACCACCAGTTAATTCTATAACTGGATCAAATTCTTTAATATAACTTAAAAACTCAATTAAGTTATCACTATCAATAAATTCATTATTTCCTGGTTTACTATTATTATAGCAATGTTCACATGAATAATTACAATAGTTTGTAAGTTCTATTGAAAACATCGTTGGTATTTGTAAGTCATTTGATCCTTTAATGGGTAAATATGGGCTTCTTAACTGCCTATCATTGATTTTGAAAATGATATTATCTTTAATAAAATCAAACACAATTTCCTTAATTTCATCATATCCTTTATCATAACTTGATGTTAAATTAATTACTATGTCATTAAAACTATTCATTCCATTACATTCTTTAATGATATCTACTGCACTTTCATTAACTTCGTATTGATACTTTTCTGTGGAAGTTCTTAAACTGCGAACGTAACTAATATTTGCACCCTGGTACAATTTGTAATTATCCTTTAAAACGGGAGATATTCATGCCTATAAGAAGAGATCTGTTTATAAGTATGTGTATTTGAATGTACTTTTAGTAGGGATACTGATTTTCAAAGGTTACAAAGAAATTCAAGAAATTACAGGACTCGTTGATCACCAATAAATCAGACACCTTGGTTTTTATGTATTGTCTTTTTTAGTAGTTTTGTTTTAAAACTTTATTTTGAGTTCAGAGAGAGAGAGAGAGAGAGAGAGCAAATGATTCATTTTTGAAACGTTTAAATGGGCTATAATATAAGAATAAAATCGAAACATTTATAAGATAATAAAATTATAGTGTATCATAGAGAATTTCCTGAGTTAATAGAAATTCTCATAAGAGATGATGATAATGAGTGAAACGAATTTAGTTATTATTTTACCCGTATATAACGGTGAAGATACAATATATAATGCAATTAATAGTGTCATGACCCAAAAACATATTAATAAAAGAAATTTTAATGTTGAGTTAATAATTGTTAATGATGGTTCAACAGATACTACAAAAGAAAAAATAGATTCAATGCGTTATGATTTTAGAGGTAAAATTTTTCATTTAGAAGATAATTTCGGAGCATATTATGCACGTAATTATGCTTTAGATCATATTAGAAAAGCAGATTATATATGTTTTTTAGATTCTGATGATCAATTTAGTAATCAATATTCATTATATAAAATGTATAGACAAAGTCGTTATCATGAGAATTTAATAGTTGGAAATCTTAATATTATTAATAACATAGATCTAGAAGAATCAGAAGTAAAACTTGGGAAGTTTAAAGATTTAACTGTGTATAATCAAAACCTTATTGGATTACCAATTACAGCTTTACCAATTATACCTTTTTTTCACAGGTGTTGGTTTAAATATGATATAATAAAAGAAAATTTAATAAGATTTAAAAATTATAAATTAGGTGAAGACATAGAGTTTTATGCTAATTACTTACAATATGTAGAGCGTTTTACTGCAGTTAATGTAGATTATTATGATTATAATAATATAGAAAATAAAGAATATAATATAACCACATTAGAACAATTAGAATCATTGGAAAAATTGTATAGTTTTTATAAGAAAAAATCATTTAGTCTAGAACATTTAGATCATCTTAAAAATGTATGTAATGATCTTCGGAAAAGAATGACACTGTAAAAAATCCACATGATAGACTAAGATTTTTTGTGGATTTTTACATTCGACATTATTTCAATTTAAATAGTATATGGATGTGTTGATAATCTTTAAATAGGTGTGGATCAATAAATATTAGTATGATGCAAATAAAACCCACACATACAAACAATTTGTCTTTACAGCCTTATATAGTTAACGAATTTGATCCAATAATAATCAAAGAAGATGAAATGTATCTTGATTGCAGTATTAAAGATTGATATTTTCCTTTATGTGAAA